>JALEVQ010000041.1 GCA_022788205.1 Robinsoniella sp.
CAACGGGTTGGCTGAGGGAAGTGTAAATAAGCTGAAAGTTGTAAAGCGAATCATGTATGGTCGCAACAGCTTTGATCTGCTAAAATCCAAACTGTTGCGACTTGAGCTGAAACGAAAAATCAACTAACTTTGGAAAGAACCCATTTTCGCTTGACAGCTGAATCAAATGGTTTACCGGCAGCATATTGATGAGGACGGCTAAATTTAAGTTTAAATTTCTCAGCGCATCCTCAAGACCGATCTCACTGTTTTCTGGAAAAATCATATCAAAAAAAGTTCCGCTGTCCGGACTGCTAAATTCCGATGCGTCAATCAGCGTCTCTGGAGAACGCTGCTGTTCTTCGGTTGTGGAAGGAATCGCGCCATCTAACTGTCCCTGAATACTCTGGCTGCGCAGGTCAAAAAAAGTTTTGATAGATTCTACTGCTGCATTAAATTTTTCCATAGTGATCTGTGCCGTCGTATCCTTCTCGACATAAGGAGTGATCAGTTCAACATACATATCGATATATTCTTCGAGATAACCGTTATATAGATACGTATCCAACAATTCCTGCAATGCCTCATGATAAAGGGATTTTCCATTCTCATCCTTTAAAAGGCAGTTCAACATTGGACGCTCCTCCATGCTTGTATGAAGCACAGGCGTATCTATGGCAAGGTTGATGAAGGATGTGATATCACCCTGATCTCCGACTGCGCCGACGGTTCCAAGAGTCTGATCATAGTCCCACGGGATCATCTGAAGTTTGCCGTCTTTTTCATAGAGATAGTAGTTATGTCCCATCTTTGTCGTGTATCCGTCTGTGTTCAGGACAAAGTTGTGAACCGCAAAATAGCTCGCAAGTTCTTCCATATCCACGGTATCAGACAGGTTTTCACAAAGATTTATATTTTTGATCGACTGGACCAGCCTCTTCTTATCATTCTTGCCGATCTTAAAAATAGCACTGTCCCATAATTCAATGTAAGTATCCAGAGAATCTCCCATATATTGAAGTGCGACGACACCGTCCGGTATTTCCAGAAGTTCAGAAATCTCTATGGATCCATTCGTGGCAAGTACCTCCAGATTGATGCAGACATCACTGTTGGTGGTGCCATTTAAAATAGCAGCCAAATCAAATTGTTCTGGCTTGTACAGCTGCCCATAATCATGCCCGAAATTTCGGACTGCAAAAGACTCTTCCACTCCTTCCATCGCAATGTAAAGCCCCAGATATTCTCCGTTTAGGTAGACTGTCGTATAACTGCAAAGCGGTGTCGGAACTCCCATTTTTCTCATCATGTCATAGCAGATCATATTTTTCAGATAGCTCGAGTCACACGCATTGTTATAGATGGACATTTTATCCAGCTCATGGTATCTTTGGCTGGCATTAAATGCTGAAAAATCAAAGACAAGACTGTGGCGATCCCAGTCCCGAACAATGCTTTGCAGCAGCGTAGAATTTCCCTTCGTCCGGACACCGACATGGTGGTAGGTCTCGTCATCGATGACTACGGTACAGTCATGATATTCCTTTGCCAGCGCATTTTCTTTGAGATCTTCCCAATCCTTTTCCTTGATTTGAATATCGATAGTGTGCACCCGCGAAGCGTCAAAAAGCGCCGTCTCATACTCCATAGGAATCCCTGCATCTGCCTTTTGCAGCGCTTCGGCTCCTTTTGGTGTATGGAATGCCGCAATGATCAGGCAGACGCAATAGATGATTGCAAGCTCCATCACGATCACACACGAAATACTCTGATGGCGCTCTCTTTTCTGCCTTACCTTGCGGGAAGCCTGATTACATTGACTCATCTTGTTGTTTCACCTCCTCCTTGCAAACCGTTCCATACAAGTGAAATCGATTTGTGTGATTGCTGATCAACTGAAAATCGACGCTTTTGCTGTCTGCATGACCTGTTCCGGAGTAATCAATCAGGCTCATGAACGTTTGCAGCTGTCCGCAAATCACACAATGCCCTGCATCGTCCATCTTTCCACTGCACGGCATCGAATATCCCAGCACAGACAGAGAACCAGATAGATTTCCGTTGTCAATGGCAAGTATCATTTTCCCAAACTTATCGCCCAGCTGTGTCTGCAGCACAATATCGTAAGTGTATTGTGGCATAATCCAATCTCCTTTCTTTGTTGATAGGGCTATTATAGCGATCACTTTCTGTCCATAAAACAGTCAATCGCGTGCTATGTGTCGGATATCAGACAAAAAGGTTACATTGACCAATAAATGTTTTCGACGAATTTTAGTTGAGAAATGTTGAAAATAGCGGTATAATAGTTGAAAATTTCAAGTGAGGTCCAAAATGAGAAACGAAGAAATATCTTTAAACACGAAACAAGAACTATCAGCGGCTTTGAAGTGGACCATGGAAAAAAAACCGTTGTCGAAGATTACTGTCAGCGAACTCGTTAGGACATGCGACATCAACCGAAATACCTTTTACTATCATTTCAATGATATCTACGATTTATTGAAATGGACCTTCGAGCAAGAGGCGATCGAAGTTGTCAAAAAAATTAATTTGCTTGTCAATACCGAGGAGGCCATACGATTTGTTTTGGACTATGTAGACAAAAATCAGCACATCATTCGATGTGCGTATGATTCCATAGGATATGGCGAATTAAAGAGGTTTTTTTATGCCGATATGGTCGGCATTGTCCGCCATGCCATAGATGGGGCAGAACGTGAGGCAACCATCAAACTACCTGCCGATTTTAAAGAATTTTTATCTGAATTTTTTACCGAAGCTTTAGCTGGAATGATGATTAACTGGGTTCATAGTCCGAAAAAACAGACGAAGGAAGAAATCGTGCAAAACTTAATGATCGTGCTGCAAACCACTCTCTCTCAATTGATCCGCTGACGAAATATGCATCAAAAAAGGAACTGCCGAAAACGGGATCTTCCCGTCTTTATGCAATTCCTTTGTTTTATTTCTGCTTTTTGGCGCTGTATCACTTGCGCCCTTTTTTCTGAAAAATATCTTTGATTTTTCCAAACCCCATTTTTTTCGGTTCATCTGAAAACCAATCATCCGAATCGTCGTCAAGCATCGCCTCCAGTTCACGATCCAGATCCGAGTCTTCATCAAAGACACTCTCCGTGTCACGGCGCTTCTTTGAAGTTTTCTTTTGCGTCCGATCCTCTTTTTTTGATGATGAGGACAAGTCTTCGTCAAAATCGAGATCAAAATCATCGAAGGAATCATCTCTGAGCGCCTTGGACGCTTTGATTTCCTCCTCAGCTTCTTTCAGAGCGCGCTGCTCTAATTTCCTCGTCGCTGAGGTTGATGTTGTCTTTGCGGATGACTTTTTTGTATTCTTTACAAAAGAAAAGTTTTCCCAATCGATCTCCTCTTCTACTTCTTGTTTTTTGGCGGTTTTCTTTTCAACATCTGTGCTTCTTTTTACAGAAGACCTGGCGGCTGTCGCAGCTGTCTCTCTTGCTGCACTCTTTGTCTTTTGAGGCGATTCTGTCTTCCGTTGTATATTTTTTTCCGACCATTCATCTGAATCATTGAGAAAATCATCCTCGTCCATCTCGTCATCATCCAAAAAATCTGTGGCTTTCTTTCCCGCAGCAGTCGTCTTCTCTTTCTTGTCTCTCTCTTTTTTCTTTTGACGTTTCAAAAGCATTTTTTGGTATTGCTCAAAATCATCCTCGTCATTTTCTTCTTCTGTATCGTCATCGTCTAAGTCGCCAAGGAAAGAAAAATGCCATTCCTCATGAACTTTTTCTGAGCGTTCTTCCTTTTTTTCTGTGACTTCACGTTTTTCTTTTCCTTTTTTTGGCTCTTTTTCTCGGACTTTCGTCTTTTTCTCTGGTGTTTCTTCTATATCTTCTGTGTCTTCGATGTCTTCTAGTTCTATTTCAGATATTCGTCTTCTCCGAGTTGACTTTGTTTGGTTTTCTTTCTGTTTTGCCTGATCAGACTTCTCTATATCTTTCTCTCTTATTTTTTGTGTTTCCCTGTAAGTCTCTTTCTTTTCTCTTTTTTGTCTGTTCTGCTGAACTTCTTCTCTCTCTTCTGATTCTTGGCGCTCTTCTCTCTCTCTTGATGATCTGCGTTTTGAATTGGAGGATATGTTCTTTGCCACTGTCTCTTCCGTCTCTTCTTCCATCTCTTCCTCTGGGAAATGTTCTAACTTTTCCTCAGATTCTTCCTCTAACTCTTCTTCCTGATCAATTTCCACATAAAACATCTTTCCGCATCCGTGGCAAAGGCATGGCAATACGTTATCCTCGAGAGCTTCAGGATACATCGTAAATCCTTCGGCGTGACATTCCTTATTTGGACAGCGAATCGCGGCAACAAAACTGCCGAATTTTTCTCTCGTTGTCATAGATTACTGGTCTCCTCTTTTCATTTACTGGCGATATTTCCTTTATTTTCTTTGATTGCCGGACAGCCATGTACAGCTTATTTTTTTCCTGTCGGCTCACTCTATCTTCATCTGTATTTTTTCGAACTTTACGGATTCATTATAATACTTGTTTGAAAGATCTTCAACTGATTTTGTATTAAGTTTGCAGTAATCGTGGACAGTTCTATGTCTTTTCAGATAAATTACGGCTTTTTGTCCAAAAAGAGCAGAAAAATCTATAAAAGTATTTTTTTCTTTTGTAAATAGGCTTATAATTGTTGATAGGCTGACTCTTGAATTAACTATATCACAAGAAACATATCACTGCAAATAGAAAGGATTTTATCGATGAAAATTTATGATATTTCCCAGGAAATCTTTCATTCAAAAGTCTTTCCCGGAGATCCCATCCCCAAAAAAGACGCTGTACTTTCTCTAGAACAAGGGGACCCGTGCAATTTAACTCATCTCGAACTTGGCAGCCATACTGGCAGCCACATGGACGCCCCTTCCCACTTCCTGGCGGGCGCCAAAACCATAGACACCATCGATCTGGAAAAATGTGTTGGTCTGTGTAGAGTCATCACCATGGAAGGAACCGTGGATGCCTCCGACATTCGTTTTGCCCTATCGGATGGAATAAAACGTCTGCTGATCCGCGGAGAGATTACTATCTCACAGGAGGCAGCACAAGAGATGACCTCCGTTCCGATCGATCTGATCGGTGTCGAAGGTCTGACCGTTGGACCGCTGGAGTCACCGCGCGATGTCCATGTGGCACTGCTTGAAAAAGAGATTGTGATTCTGGAAGGACTTGTGCTCTCGAAGGTGCCGGATGGTCTATACTGGCTTGTCGCACAGCCTTTGAAGCTGGGTGGAATTGACGGTTCCCCTGTTCGTCCTCTCCTTTTGGAATACGAAAGGTAGTGCTATGCCCCTCCTTCGAATGCTTTGGCATGCACGATAGTGCAAATGCAGAACAGATATTCTAAACATTTGTTTGAAATTTCGATTAAACTATGGTATAGTAAAATAAAAAGTAACTTGTAAAAAGATAGAAATGATTACAAGAAAAATTTGGAGGTATTCTATGGCATACGGAAAAATCACAAAAAAACAGTCCGAGATTCTGGAATATATAAAAAGCGAAATTTTAAACCGTGGATTTCCGCCGGCTGTCCGCGAAATTTGCGATGCGGTGAACTTAAGATCGACTTCTTCTGTTCACTCTCACTTGGAATCTCTTGAAAAAAACGGTTATATCAGACGCGATCCCACCAAGCCAAGAGCGATCGAAATTCTGGATGACAATTTCAATCTGGTCCGCCGTGAAGTGATCAATGTTCCGATTGTCGGAAAAGTTGCAGCAGGTGAACCGATTCTGGCTGTGGAGAATATTGAGGGATATTTTCCGATCCCTGCGGAATACATGCCGAAGGCAAAGTCCACCTTCATGTTGGAAGTAAAAGGGGAGAGCATGATCAATGCAGGCATTTTCAGCGGAGATAAAGTCCTTGTACAGCAGCAGGATACAGCGGAAAATGGAGAGATGATTGTGGCACTGGTGGAGGATTCTGCGACGGTAAAGACATACTACAAAGAAAATGGTCACTATCGTCTTCAGCCGGAAAACGATACCATGAGTCCCATTATAGTGGAGAAAGATCTGAAGATTCTCGGAAAAGTGATCGGTGTATTCCGAATCTTCCAGTGACATTACAAGAAAGGCTCTCTTTCTTGGGATTTGTTTTTAAAGCCGTACAGCGGGCGCTTTGATGGATATTTCAACTTAAAGTCAAGTGAAACTCTATCTCAGATATCCCGCAGCGCGGCTTTTTCTTTTCCTATTTTCAAGACATATCGTTTCCTGTTTGGTTTGATACCCTTAAAAAGTTTACATAATTATTTTATGTAAACTTTTTAAAAAACACACCTAGATTTAAGGCAAGAGACGGTTCATTCTTTTCCTGGCGGTATCACGATCATCTTGATCAGATCTGCTGCGCTTTGTTTAATATCATCTTGAAATTCTTCATTCGCATACCGTTTGATATGCATCTGTGTAATGCGGATCTGATCAGCAACCTGTGCATCTTTTGCACCGTAGGCATACAAAGTTCCTGCATAGGCACTGCGCAAGTCCATCGCACTGTAGTCTGGCACACCTGCTTTTTGTGTGATTCGGCGCATCATTCTGTGAAGGTACATGGTATTCAGTTGATTTCCTCTTCCATTGAAAAAATAATACTCATTCTCCTCTCTGACCTGTTCATAGCACTTTAACACTTCAGCGACATCTTTCGGAATGTATACAACCTCTTTTTTCTCACGCAGAATCAAATAGAGCTGTCCTTCTTTTGTCACAAAATCTGCCGGTTTCAATGCACAGACATCGGTCGAGAGAAGACCGACGCGATAAAACAGCACCAGAATCGTGTACGTCATATACTCCTCTTCCGCTGCTTTGAGCATTTTGTCGAGATCCTCGATCGGAAAAACCTCCTTGACATGGTCTTCTTTGTCAAAATACACCAAGTATCCATAAAAATAGTCCTGAAAGGTAGAAGGGATCTCATATTCTTTCTTCTGTTTTAAGATAAAATCCGCAAATGCATGGAGTTCTTTTAATTTTTTTTCAAAAGTCTTGCTCCGAATTTCCTGACTTTCCACTCTTTTTTTCATATCCTGATAGTATCTCTGTACATCAGAAGCCTGAAGAAGTAAAAAATCCTTCTGAGTCATCTCCAGAAACTCATTGATATCCCCAAAATACGTCTCCCTCGTCTTCGGGTTTCGAAAATGCTGAATAAACTTTTCCCACAGCATCACGGTTGTCACAGACATATATTCGCTTGCCTCGCGCATCACACACCTGCTTTCTGATTGCCGACCTCTCCAGTGCGATATCCCTGTTTGTCATCGATTTTGAAGGGCAAATATCGTTATTCTTTCTCCAGTTCCTCAATCGTCACAGTCTTTCCATCTCGCCAAATGCGTTCCAGATCATAAAAAAGCCGATTTTCCGAGTCAAACACATGGACAATCACATCGCCGTAATCGAGAAGAATCCAGTTTGCGCTCTGGTATCCCTCCACTTGTTTTGCTGGATAACCTGCCCGTGTCAGTTTCTCGTCCACATTATCTACGAGAGCCTGCACTTGATTTTTGTTGGTACCGCTTGCGATAATGAAATAGTCTGCAAGGACGGACACTTTCTGAATATCAATGATGGTGATATCCACGGCCTTTTTCTCATCCAGCGCATCATAGGCAATCTTTGTCATTTCTTTTGATATTGAATGTTCCATTTAATTCTCCTCTCTATTCTCTTTATAATAATCATATGCCATCTTTGTCATTGGGTCCAGCACATCTGCGCTTGTCCCCAGATATTCCAATGTATCCCTCAAGATCAGATACATTGTCTCGTCGAGATCACAGAATGCCCTTTCACGGATCAACGGAAGATTCTGTGCCTTATTTCGAAGAGGTTCAATATAGTCGGCGATATATACGATCTTTTCCAGACGGCTCATGCGAGGTCTGCCTGTCGTGTGATATCGGATTGCATTTAAAATATCCTCTTCCTCAACATCATATTTTTTGCGTGCAAGATAGGCACCGAGTTTTGCATGCAGCAGGAAAGGGTTTTCCGCCTCTGCCACAGACACGGCAATGCCGTTTTTTTCACATATCTTTAATTTTTTATCATTTGACATACATTTCGCACAGTCATGCAAAAGCCCGGCAACCTGTGCACTCATCAGATCTTCCCCATGTGCCATGGCAAGTGCTGCGCACATATACATGACGCCTTGCGTATGCGCATAGCGATCTTCGTCC
Source organism: Robinsoniella sp. (assembly GCA_022788205.1). Classification (GTDB taxonomy): domain Bacteria; phylum Bacillota; class Clostridia; order Lachnospirales; family Lachnospiraceae; genus JAGZHZ01. Next base: position 8,222 of record JALEVQ010000041.1, read on the forward strand.
ATATACTTTTTTACTTTTTTCTGCATCTTTATTAAGTTATAGGACTTCATTTGTTTCACACCCTCTGTATAAGTTTCTCTTTTGAATATACTCAATCACTTCGTCCGGCACATAATAGCGGATCGATTTCTCGCGATTTAACCATCTGCGAATCGTCTGGGAAGAAATATCAATGTTTGGCGTGTCAAGCTTTCGGATCTTTGCCTGGTATTTTTTTGACAGCTCATAGATTTTTTCATCAAGTTTCTCTGTATTGACATGATCTCTCACTGCCACAGCGATTGTACACAGACGGCAAATCTGTTCTGGTTCCCGCCATTCTTCAAATTGAAACAAAGAGTCTGCTCCCATGATAAAATAGTAATCCGTGTCGGGATGACTCTCTGTCAGGCGCTGCAAAGTCTCTTTTGTGTAGTTAAATCCCTCGTCATGCATCTCTGCCATGGAAAGCTCAAAATGAGGGTTTGGCGAGATCGCACGCCTCACCATCTCAATCCTCTCCTCATTTGTCGCTCTGCCTTTCCGGTTCGTCTTGTGAGGCGGGTTGCCGGAAGGCATAAACAATACTTTATCTAAACCAAATTGCAGATAAGCATTTTCTCCTAGAATCAGATGACCGATATGAATCGGATCAAAAGTTCCTCCCATAATGCCTACTTTTTTTCTTTTTCCTGCTGCCATGAACACTACCCTCTTACTACAACTTGCAGTACTCTCTATTGTGGAAGGACAATCCGTTTTTTATCCTCTTTTCCGGCACGGTAAAGTACAATCTTCTTGCCGATCACCTGAACCACCTCAGACTGTGTGCGCTCGGCAGCCATCTGAGCCAATTCTTTTGGATCATCAAGACAATTTTGCAGTACATGAATCTTGATCAATTCTCTTGCTGCCAGTGCCTCTGAGATCGCTGCTGTATTTTCTGGTGTCAGACTTGACTTTCCAATCTGAAGGATCGGTTCCATTGTCATGGCAAGACTTTTTAAATAAGCTCTCTGTTTACTCGTCATATTTTCTCCTTAAAATGATCATCTCGACAGATGTCGTTCTGTCTCTATTTTTAATTTCTCGTTTCCAATGTAGCGGATTGCTCCGCGCTTGCTTATTTTACCATAATTATATAATGTTCGTCAATTCTGTTCGTTTATTCTATCTTACAGGGTTTTCGTCAAAATTTCTTCTCCGCTATGGACGAAGAGAAGCTGCTCTCCCATAATTCTATGCATCATCTCAAACGGCTCACGTCCTGTGCAGTGTCCGGTATAAAATTTCGTATCCGTCTTTTTTAGTTCCTGTGCGGTCGCCGCGATCACTGCGCGATCCTCATCGGTGTAACCGGATTTCCTCATCATGTGGAATCCACTCAGAACGGCATCCGGATCAGTGCCATAAAGTTCACGATATCGCTCTAAAATGTTTAGAATTCCATTGTGTGCGCAGCCAGAGAGTAAGATTTCCTTGCCATCTTGTGAAATGACCAGATATTGCTCATGATCCATCCGATCTTGAACGAAACCATGCTCTGTCTTACATTTTAAATCCAGATTTCCCGCCGGCCACATTTTTCTTTCTGAGACACCTGAAAACAGAAAAAGTTCCTCATCGATCGCCATATCACCATCAACAAACACAATTTGCGGCAAATACTGGATTCTTTTATCGATACCGATATACTTTTCCATCTTTTCACTCTTATGATAATAGTCATTGACAGCCGTCCTCTGCATATAAATTTTTGCATTCGGATTGATTTTTGAAAAACCAAGAATCCCTCCGGCATGGTCATAATGTCCATGACTCAAAATCACCGTGTCAATCTGTCTTAAATCAATCCCAAGCGTCTGCGCATTGGAGAGGAACGCATCTGTGGCGCCAGTGTCGACCAGCAATTTATGGTGTTTTGTCTCCACAAAGAAGCTAAGCCCATGCTCGTACAGACAGCCTTCTCTGCCTGCGGTATCTTCAATTAAATTTATGATTCTCATGTTTCCTTTTCTCCTGTATCTTTTTGTCTTAGAAACTGGATGGCACATTTGGAAAAGATCTCCGAATGTGCCATCCAGTTTGTTGTTTCAATATGAATATTCTAACACATAGTAGGACCAAAGATTTAGAATCTGTCCCTCAAGCTGACTGTAATCCCACAGCTGTTCACTTTTCTTCTTACTGTTTGGGTCGTTGATCTTAATTCCTTCCTCCGTCCAATCAGTCAGAACGATAAAGTGACCATCCGAAGTAAAATCTCCCGGTCCCATGCTGCAAATAATCGGGTGCCCCATCAGAAGTTCTGACTGAATCGTATTCTCCATCAGCTGAAGCTCCATGCTTCCGATCCCAAAATGATTGCATCCTTCATTCATCATCAAAGCCCAGCTAGTACCTTGACCTTGAATATAGTAATTATTGTCATCAGAGTAAGTGGCAACGCGCGCCGGCGTGATCGAAGTGTCTCCCGTCAGCCCTGCGATTACCATCGCCAGTGCAGTCGGTCCACATCCATTTACCGCAATCACGCTATTTCCGTAGCTTTGATATCCCCAACGTTGATCCCACTGGTACAGATTCGGGATCGTCCCGTACTCAAAACTGTCAATGTTAGTGACCTCACATGGTGTCCCTTTTTTCTGCGGATAATCCAGCACAAAATCCAGCGTTTCTTCGTTGAAGGCAAGCATATGCAGGACATCATCTGGATACAGATCTCGATTGTCCAACACTTCCTGCACTTTAGGATTCGTCTTTGCCATATCGATCAGTGCCGCGATATCCTCATTTTCTGGCTCTGTCTCTGCCTCCGTCTCCTCAGTCTCTATCACCGGTTCCGTCTCTGATTCCTGGAGTGTCGTCTGATCGGTCTCGTTCTCCGGAAACTCTAAAAATGCCGGCTCCGGAATGGTAGAGATACTCTTGTCAACCAAAAACCAGACTCCTCCAATGCAGACCGCAATCGTCAAAAAGATACTCAAGGAATGGCTGCGCTTTTTCTGTCTGGTCTGGTACTTCCCCTTTCTCCCCGTTTGCTTGTTCATTTTAAATTTCCTCCTCTAGTTGATTTCTGTCAGGATAAAACAAAACGTCTATCCACTTTATTTTTTTCACTGCCTGATAGAAGAAAAAAGGAACTGCCCATCCAATCAAAATCCCGAGAGGAAACTGAAGCCAGATCGCTTCAAATCGAAATCCCAGCTTGGAAAGTAAAATACGCACAGCTGCCAGTGCTGGCACATGTAAAAGATATATTGGGACAGCCGACTTTCCTGTCTCCTGCAAAAACCAGACAATCTTACAGATCCATTTTTTTGATGGATGGTAATCCTTCATTGCGTATCCAAGTGTGAAAAAGAACAGTGCTCCGGTCAGTGTACTGAATACAGACAACATGGTCTTTCCAAGTCCAAACCCCATCTGAGTGGCAAGACAGACATAGAAAAGCAGTCCGAGCAAGAATACCGTGATACTGATCTCATCTTCCTTTTTCTCTTTTTTTGCGGCAAATCTTACTCCGACATAGAAATAGAAAGCATATCTCATAAGATAATACAGAGCCCGAACTTTCACTGACATAAAAAGCGGCACAAACAGCATTGCAAAAAATATACCTAAAAGCCAGTTCTGTCTTTTCTTTTTTTCAAAAACCTGTATGCACAGTGTCACGAACAAAAAGACAACAAAATATGCATAGATCAGCCACAAAAATTCAATTGGACGTACAAAAATAGAGGTGAGATGTGTAAATGTCATCTTTTGCTCCACAAAAGACCCAAAGACATATTTCACTCCCCAGTAAATGACAGACCATATAATATAAAACACTCCCACCTTAAGCAAATGTTTCCCTGCAAAAGAGCGGTACTGTCCGAAATCCGCAATCTTCTTTTTTCCGTACAGATAACCCGCAATCAGAAAAAACAGCTGCATAGAGAAACTGCACAAGATGGTTTGAATTCCTTTCAGATAGACATTGGCTCCCAGATACCAATCTGTGCCCGAAAGACCAGCGCAGACATTTGCCACCAGCGCTGAGAGGATAAACAAGCCAAGCGGCATAAAAATCCAGGATTCTCTCTTTTCTTCCTTTTTCATACAATATTTTCCTTCTTTTTTCACTTTCCTTCTATTTTACTATTCGATTGAAAGGTCGTCAACCAAAAAAATAGTGTTTGTCAAGAACTTTATCAGAAATTAATAAAATCAGACACATGATTTAAGAAATGCCGACTGATGCTGCGAGAACCGCACACTCATAAGTCTCTTCGGCAGAAGGACCACATGGCAGGAAAAGGAGCTCGTCCATCGCATCCTGATTATATGCGCCGATGGCACAGACACCACATCCGACCGCTTCTGCCGCCAGATATAGATTCTCACAGACATATCCTGCATCCACCATGAGATATTTCGTTGCCTTTTGTACATATCTCCACTCCATGCGGTACGGGACGGCAGTCCACACAAACACGACGGGTGCTTCTGCGGCAAATTTTTGACTTTCCACTGCCTCAAGTAAGAGCTCATGATCAATCTCCTGTGTCAGACATTCGATCTGATGTTCTGACGCTACATAGTGATAAATCCCTGGCTTGAGTCCCGCTACACGGTTGATGATAAGATACGTCTCAAAAGCATGGCGGCATCCGGCTGAAGGGACGGTACGAAATCCGGCTTTTTTCTGTCTGCCAACTATTTTTTTTACGCCTTGCGTTGCCCAAAGGAGATACGAGAGCTGATCTAAAGTGACATCCTCATCGCGGTACGCTCTCACGCTCTTTCTGTTTTCAAACAACTGTGTGATAGAATATGATTTCAATGCGGTCTGTTCATATGGAGGAAGGGAAATTTTTTCTCCACCTTTGTCTAAAAAAAGTGGGGGCTGCGCAAATTTCTGTGTCTCATCGCTCTCTTCCCATCCAACGTCAGAGGCATGATATCCTTTTAAAAGTTCTCTCTGCCTCATTAACTGGTGCTTTGTTTTTTCGTTCATAGTTTCTTCTCCCGTCACTCTCTTTTTGCGAAATTTTCTGGTTTATCTGTTTAAGTCTTATCCTACCATATTCCTCTTGATCCATCAATCTTTTTTGTAATCTGCTTATCTGTTGATGATACAGGGGTCTGCTCCTCTTTCTTGTATTTGCCTTGACGCTTTTTTTCCTTTTTGGTATAGTAAAAGCGATAAATTTGCGGTGCTGCGAAACTGTCACAGAAAAATTTGCATATATTTTTATAACAAACGAAAGGTGGAATATCATGGAAAAGCCATTAAAGATTCGCTTTGTCAGTGATTATGTGTGTCCATATTGCCTTGTCGCAAAAATCCCGCTTCTCGAAGCAATTAAGGGGCGCAATGTAGAAGTCGAATGGGTGCCATATGAGCTGACAGAAGAACCCGCTCAGAGGATCGATACGTATCACGATCCTGTCAGAAAGGAAAAATGGGGAAAAACATTAGTTCCAATCTGTAAAGAACTTGGAATAGAGATGAAGCTGCCTCCAAAAGTAATCCCTCGTCCATATACACGACTTGCCTTTGAGGGATTTTACTATGCAAAGGAACAGCAGAAAGGTGATGTATATAATGATTTGATGTATCGCGCCTATTTTATCGAAGAGCTGGATATTGGAGACATCGATGTGCTTGTCTCTCTTGCCGATCGAGTAGGGCTTGACGCAGAAGACTTCCGCGATGCATTAGAAAAAGGGATCTATACACAGAGACAAAAGGATGCTGTCTCCTATGCCAAAAAAGAACTCCAGATCCATACTGTCCCGACTATTTTTATCGGGGATAAGAAAGTGGAAGGGGGTATCTACAGAAAAGAGGAGTTTGTTGTTCTGATCGATGAGGCACTTAAGGAGAACTTTGAAACGGTGCATGGTTTTTCCTGCGATGAACATGGCTGCGGCTGATCCTCTCTCCCCAAAACCTAGCAAAAGGAGTATTGCGAAAAAGATAAACTCAACAACTCTTTCGCAGTACTCCTTTTGTCTGGTTTCTTTTTATTTTTATAAATCAATGGAACCGCTGATCTCTCCATTGATCACATAGTATGCTTTCGCTTCCTCTGTCTTGATATAAACGGAGAGTTCTTTTAAATCTTTCATCATATTTCCTTGATCTTTCCAAGTTTTTTTAATCATACCGATGATTTCCTGCTCTTCAATTTCTTTTCCCTGAAATTGAATATACACCATTGTTTTCTTTGCTGCTGTTGTTTTCTTTTCTGCTAATTCTTTTCCCATCTCATCATTTTCCTTTCTCATATCTTGAATTTCAGGATGATTCGCATCCGTCTGTGCCGTTTGTGCAGCAGGCGTCTGCGCTTTTGCTCTATGATCTAGTATCATTTCTTGTCTCTTGAGTATTTTCTTCTTCAGTCGTTTACTAGCCACGGTTTCCTCCTTATATTGAATGGGTATCCGAGATCACAAATACACATCTCTTTTCAGACTGCATTCGAATCTCACGGCTTTTTATTATAACAGCTTTTTTTCGAAATGTCAAAATTTATCAGGAATGCACAGTGTTGAAAGGTAAATTTGACTTATAGCCTGCCAAAATTATGATAATACATTTTTGCACAATTCTCTCTGCTTTTTGACGAGTTATCCACATCGCCTGCTTGCAGAAATCCCTATGACAAAAATTTTGTTTATTTTT
>JALEVQ010000096.1 GCA_022788205.1 Robinsoniella sp.
ATTATTTTGTGTCTGTATTTAACACACCAAACAATATGATATTGTATTGAATATACATACCCACGACCATGAGTTACTTCCATATATTATCACCTCAAGATTATGATAATATATGTATGCTCAAAAATCCAGTATTTTCAACATATAAACTTTTCAAAAAACAGACCGGGCTCACGATCGGAGAGGTCAAAGAATATATACGTCTTCTGAATATTTAACCCTCCGACTGTGATGCCTCCGGGCATCTGCCGTCAAACATTTTGTCTTGATGGGTCTTTCATCGAATATCGTATACGCTTCTGACTCTCAGCCCTTCTGCTTTGCCTTTGAGAATCTTCACTCTGCGCTCCCCGCCGTTCATATCAAAATAGTTGTCGTCCAGCAGCATCGTGTCATCCTCATTTAAAATCTCCACCGCTCTGGCGTAGGCGTCTGCGGTGACAACGATCTCATCGCCCTCGACTCTCACCTGGAGATTCGGGTTTTCAAAACAAAATTGCTTTGGCGCTGTGAACAGCACCGTTCCTGCGCTGACTCGCTCTTCCCCCCGATAGCAGTCGTAGCTCACATAATTGTGGTAAAGATCTGCATCCATCATTTCTTCTCTCTTCAGCCAGACGGATTCCAATGCCGGGACTTTCAACGTCTCTTCTCCTCCGCGGATGATCTGTGCCTTCGCATCGCGCAGTGCCCAGCGCACGCTTACTTCCACCGCATCTCTCGTCTCGTTTGCCACGTTTAAGTGGATGGACTTGCGCACTTCATACGGCTCTGCATTGGGATTTGTATTTTGAGTCAGAATTCCTTCCTCCGCACAGGAGACCATGACGGGTGCAAAAAATCTCTTTTCACAGTAGTGAAGTGCCTTCCATCTGCCGTAGTAGTCGATCGAAGACCAGCTCGCCACCGGCCAGCAGTCATTGAGTTGCCACACAATCGCTCCCATGCAGCGCCCTCTGTTTCTTCTGAAATGTTCCACACCGTATCGGATCGCCTCCGCTTGCAATAGCTGCGATGCGTATAGAAGTGTATCAAAGTTCGTCGGATAGAGAAAGGTCTGCTCCATGTAGTTCATGATTTTTCCATTGGCATCCGCATTTCTCTGATGTTTTTCCATCACGTATGAGAAAATGTTGCGGTCCTTAGGCTCTGTGAAGGTCTCACACGTTTTCAACCCCGGGAAGGACTGGAAGCCAAATTCTGACACATAGCGGAAGTAAAATTTCCGGTACTCTGTAATCGGCTTGTTGCCATGCCACACATCCCAGTAGTGGACATCGCCTCGGTTCTCATCGTTTGGATCATCAAACGCTCCGCCTGAAGAGGGGCTCGATGGCCAATAGAACGTCTCTGGATCGTGCTCTTTTAACACCTTCGGGATGAGATATTCATACATTTTCACATAGTCACTCTTCTGCTCTGGCTTGTTGATCCACCCGTCGCCCTGGAGCACAAAGGACTCCATCTCATTGTTTCCGCACCACAGGGCAAGACTGGCATGGTGGCGGATTCGCTTGATGTTATCGATCCACTCTACCTTGATATTTTCTTCAAATTCGTCTGTCAGGTGGTAGACCGCACAGGCAAACATAAAGTCCTGCCATACCATCAGCCCGAGCTCGTCGCAGTCATCAAAGAAATCGTCCGAAGGGTAGACGCCTCCTCCCCACACACGGATGCAGTTATAATTTGCCATCTTTGCCTGCACAAGCAGTTCGCGTGTCCTTTCCGGATTCATTCTCGGCAGAATATTATCCTCCGGGATATAGTCTGCGCCCATGGCAAACATCTTCACACCGTTGACTTCATGGCAAAACGATTCTCCATACGCATCTTTCTCCCTGCACATCGTCACAGTGCGAAGCCCGATCCGTCTCTCCCAGCAGTCCAGGACAATCGCTTCTCTCTCTCTGTCCTGCCTTTTTTCCTCCTGCAGCAGCTCGACCTTCAGCGTGTACAGAGGCTGATCTCCATATCCGTTTGGCCACCAAAGTCTCGGCTTTTCTATCACGATTCCTTCTGACATTTCCTTTCCTGTGAACACGGTGCGCGCCCCGGTCGGGTCCGTCAAAGCGACACGGACACCTAAGCCCTCCAGCCTGTTGTCATCCCTGCCAAATCTGCGCAGATGTTCCTCACCGATCCGCTCCACATCCACATCGAGATGCAGCGTCACCTTGCCCTGCTCATGGATCTGTCTCACATAGACGCTGTCAATCTTCGCCTCGCACAATCCTACCAACTTCACCGCTCTCCAGATTCCCGCATCAGGGAGGCGCGGACCCCAGTCCCATCCAAACATGCAGTGTGCTTTGCGCAGATGCGGAAAACCTGCCATGGCATCCGTCGTCCCCAAAAGCGGATCTTGCTCATTCGCCTCTTTGATATACTTTGTCGGCGAATGCAGCACAACCCTCAGCGTATTCCCCTGCGCTTTTAATCTCTCCTTCACAGAAAATCTCCATGTGCGGTGCATATTTTCTGTGTGCGCAAGCCACTCTCCATTCAGCCAGATGTCCGCCACGGTATCGATCCCCTCAAACACCAGCCAGATTTCCTGGCACTGTGACAGCTGCGCATCTACCTCAAAGTCTGTCTCATACTCAAAATCGTGCTCCATGATCTTCAGCGCTTTTAATTCGTTATCCCTATAATATGGATCTTCCATCTTTCCATTTTTTAACAGATTATAATAGACACTTCCCGGCACCTCTGCCGGCATCCTCTCCTCCATTCCAGCCTGGTGCATCGTCCAGTTTTCGTGAAGCTTTCTTATCTCCAGCATATTCTATATTCCTTTTTTTTTCCGTCTTTCATTTTCTTTCTGCTATGGTCTATTTTTTCCATCAATTTTGACATTGTTTCTTTTTTTGCCTGTTTCTTTTCCCAATGGATTACTTCAACATATAGATGGACGGGAAATAACAAAAGATTGCTTTCCCCTCAATCTGATCCTTACGCACAAAACTGTACTGCTGTGCTTCCTCCTCGGTCTCTGCGACGCCCTCTCTCAGCGCAATCTCTGCCCAGAAACGTGCATCTTCCGATCGGTTTCTATTGTCTCCCATCACAAAATAGCAGCCTTCCGGCACTTCAAACGTATATCCGTCATTTTTCCAGATCCACTCTTCTTTCAGGTAGTCCTCAGCAAGCGGAGTTTCTGACCCATCGATGTAAACGTTTCCGTTGCGAATCTCCACTGTCTCTCCCGGCAAGCCGATGATACGTTTAATATAATTCTGCTTTTCGTCTACCGGATACTTAAATATGATAATGTCTCCCCTCTCTGGCTCATCAAACCAGTAAGAAAAACGGAACCCGATCACACGGCTTTTCGTCATGATCGTGTTTTCCATCGACCCGGAAGGGATCCTTGCATTGATGAAAATAACCTGCGTCAAGATCACTACCACAACAGCGGTACACGCAAGCCATCTCACCCAACTCCATATTTCTGCTTTTACATCCAGCTTTTTCTCTTCGCCGCTCTGGTCTTTCGGCTGTTCTGTCTCTGTTTTCTTTCTCATATGTCACCTCACATGCCGGCTCTGAACTCTTTTCGCCGAACCGATTTCTTTGCAGGCGCATTCTCACAATAATCCAAACGTGAGTTTTGCGCTTTTGAACCATTATATCACAATTCTATTCATTCCACAAACAGAACCTTTTTCTCTCCATGTTAAGCGAAGCAAAAGTCATCTGGTACATTGCCCTGAAAAGCCCCGGTCTGCGCATCTGCTATCAAGATGCAGATACGATATTTTGCATCCAGACACCCTTTTTTACCAAAAGAAATCCTATGATACACTTAATCCAGTCACCAATCTGGACCATCGCCAAAATGTAGACCACATTGATCTGTGTGTACCGGCTTAAGAGATAGGCAATCGGCACACTCACACACCAGATGAACACACTGTCAAACAGGAATGTGATCACCGTCTTTCCGCCGGAACGCAGTGTAAAATAAGCTGCATGCAAAAAAGCATTCTGCGGCATAAAAATTGCCTGAACCATCAGAAACCGCGTCGCAAGCTTTCTCACTTCGCCTGTCGTATTATACATTTTCGGAAACAGCGGTGAGATAGAAAGCATCACACCTGCCACCAGTGTACAGCAAAAGACTGAAAAGGCAATCATCTTATTATCCGTATCTCTTGCCTCCTTCATCTTTCCTGCCCCCAACAGCTGTCCGACAATGATTGCCACCGAATCTCCCAGTGCGATAAAAACTACATTAAATACGTTGTTCAATGTATTGGCAATGTTGAGCCCTGCAACCACACTGAGCCCTCTGACCGAATAGCACTGAGTCAGCATGGCCATCGCCGCTGCCCACAGTGTCTCGTTTACAAGCAAAGGGGATCCTTTCACGATAAATTTTTTTACCAGTACGGCTGGAACCTTCATCGTCCTGTAAACGCCGACAATAAAACGGTTTTTCTCCTTATGGGTATGTGTCCAGATCAGAACAATTGCCATTTCTACATATCTGGACAAGACGGTTGCCGCCGCAGCGCCCACAATTCCCAGCGCCGGGAATCCAAATTTACCGTAAATCAGCAAGTAATTGAAGACCAGATTCACAGTCACCGCCGCCACACCTGCTTTCATAGGCAGCACTGTCTCTCCACATTCTCTTAAAGTACTCGCATAAATCTGCACCATCATAAAAGGCGGCAATCCGATCAGCATCACCTTCAGATACTTCATTCCATAAACCAGGGTTGCCTCCAGATCTCCCCCGTCACTGCTTCCACTGAGGTAAAATCCAATCAGCCTCTCCCCGTATGTCAGGAACAGAAGAATCGTCAGCACTGTCAGGATCAATGCCATCCACGTTTTGTAGCGAAACGTGTGGCGAATCCCCTCATCATCCTTCTGTCCAAAATATTGAGCTGTAAAAATTCCCGCGCCGGACAGCCCTCCGAATATGCACAGATTGTACACAAAAATCAGTTGGTTTACAATCGCAACTCCTGACATCTGCTCTGTTCCAATCTGTCCCACCATAATATTGTCCAGCATACTGACAAAATTGGTAATCCCATTCTGAATCATAATAGGAACTGCTATACCCAATACCATCGCATAAAATTTTTTATCTCCAATAAATTTTCGTACATTCTTTTGTACATTCGCTTTTAAAAACAATTTTTCTCTCCTACAGTCTCTCAAAAATTTGTGCCCCTTTTGTCCTGATCCATCCAAACAGTGCTATAGAACATGCAAACACCAGCACGATGGCAAATATCAGGTACCACATCGGACTTAAGATGTTTCTCAAAAGATAATAGAGCCCCGCAAGCCCCACAATCAGCGCCCATCCCCCAAACAAAGTAATCATGACTCCCATGCTCTGTTTGATCGGGACGATCTCACTTGTCCATGCAAGATTTGGCATTTTCAGCCCCATAAACAGCCCGAATAACGCCATAAAGAAAATGAATACTGCTCCTGCCACCGGAATCAGGATGGCAAAAACAGCGGACGGTTTCATCACCAGCTCCACGCTGAGTGTCATGAGCGCAGCCGGGATCATCGTCAAGATCAGATGCAGCTTGAGTTTTGCCATCAGAACTTCTCTTCCAGAGACCGGGAACGACTGCACAAGCCACAGGTTTTTTCCTTCCAGAGACACCGACGGAGCCGTGATGTCATTCATCGCAGCAATGACACAGACGCCTGCCGCTGCCATAAGGAAAAGCAGATCTTTTTGCCCTTCAAAGATTATATTTACCATCTCCGTCACCATGTCTGCCTTGATGACCAAAGCGACCGCTGCGATAACCATCAGAACAATGCCAAGCCCACAGTTCAGCATATAATTCGGGCTGCCAAGGAAGCGACGGAATTCTTTTCCAAGCAACGCGCGCCCTGTGGAACGCATTGCCATCCGGGACTCCTTATATTTTGCCTTTGCCTCCCCTTTATTTGTCGTCACAATCTTCAGATAACTCTTTGCCAGAATCAGATACACGATCCCGAACAATGCAAACACTGCGGCTGTAAAAATCAAAATCGAGATCAGATTTCCCTGTGCTGCCTGTCCCATATGGTACAGCGGTGCAAAGCGCCCTCTGATAAATTCTCCAGTGACTTGAGGATTCGCCGCGATATCCTGAATCAATCCAGCCGCCTTGCCGTACAGATAATAATAACCTGCGATGAAGACAAGTGACAGCACCACAGTGACCAGGCTTTTTCGCTTCGTCTTGGCACTGATCAGCGCCACGCCCCATCCCAGGACCGCCGAGAGGGTCAAGACAAACACCGAAATCACAAACGTAACCCAGATTGACCCTGCCACTGCGCTAACTCCAGGCTGCGCACTCATGAAATATTTGATCAGCGCCGGGATCATCACCAGCAGCTCATACATCAGTCCCATCACATAGACACCTGATAAGCGCACCGTCAAGATCTTGGACGCCGGGATCGGCATTGCGAGCAAAAATGCGTTATCTTTTGGCGTGTAGAGGCTTGCATATGTGTTGAACACACTGCCAAAAGCGCCCAGCGCAATGCCTATCAATCCCATCAGCGCAAAGTACAGCCATCCCATCCCCGCCTCCAAAAGCGGCTCGCACAGCATCTGCGCCACGATATAAAACATCACTGCGATGACCGCAAAGAGCGCCAGATACATCACCACGGACAAAATCAGGTTGATGCCCGTCCGATTTTTATTCTTTTTCTTGTCCTGCCAAAAAAAGGAGAACAATTCCATCATCTGTTTTTTAAATAGTATTTTTGTCATGGTCATCCTCCAATTCCAGGAATACATGTTCAAGGGAGGTATCCCCTTTTACTTCCTCCATGGTGCCGGATTTGATCAGTTTTCCCGCCCTTATGATTGCCACCTTGTCACAGAGCTTTTCCGCCACTTCCAGCACATGAGTGGAGAAAAAGATCGCTCCTCCGCGGTCACACATCTCTCGCATCATCTCTTTGAGCAGGTGGGACGCCTTCGGATCCAGACCCACAAACGGCTCATCCATGATGATCAGCTTCGGATCATGAATCAGCGCCGAGATGATCGCAAGCTTCTGCTTCATACCGTGGGAATAGGCAGAAACTGGCTGTGCCAGATCACTTGTCAGCTCAAAAGCATCTGCATATTTTCGTATGCGGCTCTGACGATCCTGGACACTGACAGAGAAAATGTCAGCGACAAAGTTCAGGAACTGGATCCCTGTCATGAATTCGTACAGATCCGGGTTGTCAGGAATATAGGCAATCTTCGCCTTACACGCCAGAGGATTTTCCCTGATCGAAACGCCATCCACATAGATGTCACCGCTGTCGTACTGTAAAATTCCACATGCAGCCTTGATCGTCGTCGTCTTTCCTGCTCCGTTGTGCCCGATAAACCCGTAGATTTCTCCCGGATGTATGTGCAGGGATAAGTCATCTACTGCTTTTTTGTCTCCGTAAATTTTTGTCAAATGTTCAATTCTCAGCATAATAATTCTCCTCAAATAAAAATTGTTGAAGTCCTTTTTCGCATTCTCCATCCCAAAATACATACCGCCTGTACGGCAGCGGACCTTTACAGAAAAAAAGCGCAGAACATCACACCTCTGGAAAGGTTGTAAGCTCTGCGTCTCAGCGTCTGGCTTATGATATATCAATCTATTTACAGTATATATCTAGGTTTTGTTGCTGTCAATATCGAATCTTTTCTTTCAGGATCCTGTCGGTCTTTGTTGTCTACTCGGTCTGCGCGCTGAAATCTCCGTTAAACTTTTTGTTTTTGCATAAAATCACACGAAACACAAGTTTTTTCTGCGCGTCTTCAAAGACACACAGCTTCGCATGATTTTTTTCTGCTGCTGCTTTTGCGATGGATAGCCCCAATCCATATCCATTTGCATTGCCGCTTGTTGTCCTTGAACTATCTCCGCGGAAAAACCGCTCAAATACTTGATCCAGATCTCCGCTTTCTATTCCATGATCCCAGTCATTCACCGTCTCAAAAATCACTTTTCTCCCTTTTCCATATAAATGGACCTGAATGTTCGGATCCCCCTGCGCATATTTGACTGCATTGTCACACAATATCGTAAAAATCTGTTTCACAGATGCTTCATTTCCATATACAGTCAGATTTTCTTCGATCTCCATTTCTATATTTTTTCCTTCCATCTCCGCCATAGCAAGGAACGTATCGGCGCACTCTGTTGCCGCATCACTTGCTGAAAAAAAGGAAAGCTCCAGTTTCTGCTGCGTCTCCTCCAATCTGGAAAGAGAGATCAGATGATTGACCAGTTTTCTAAGCTTCCTCACCTGCCGCTTTGTGCTGTCAACCCACTCGTTGTTCTCCAGATCCATCTCAAGAAGATCCATGTTGGTCGCAATCGCAGACAGCGGCGTTTTCAGCTCATGTCCGGCATCCGTGATAAAGCGTTTCTGTTTTTCCATACTTTCCTTCAACGGCTCGATTGCTTTTCCCGACATAAAGAAGACAAAGAGAAAAACAAAAATCAGCCCCACAGCCCCCACAGCGACCGATGTGATGAACAGAGAGCGGATCGCATGAAGCTCTGTTGAGCAATCCAGGAAGAAAAACTGGCGTATCTTGCCCTCTGAGACAGCGACATATTTGTATTCATCAAGATAACCTTCTGTCTTCTCCAGTTTCAGAACCTTTTCCGCCAGGGAGAGTGCTTCCGTCTCCGTCAACGCCTCTTTATTCTTCAAAAAAACCTGACCTGTGCCATCCTCCAACAGAGTGACGCAGAAAAAGCGGCTGACATACTGCGTCGTGGCAGAATGTCTTTCCTTCCCGTCCATTTCATTCTTCATCTCGCCATCATCCTGAGATCGCCTTTCACTGACGGCAATCTCTCTCACAATCGATTCCATTCTGCGGTCTGTCTGGTAATAATTCAGCAGATTAATACTCAGTATCAGTACCACTGTACAGACTGTCATGGCCGCCATCGCCATCGCGGCAAATTTCATCCGAACTTTTCTAATCATCGAATTCCTCCAGCGTATATCCTGCGCCCCTTACCATACGGATTTCCGTCCTGGAACCGATTTTGGCGAGCTGTTTCCTCAAAAATGAGATATTCACCCACACGACATTAATCTCTGCCTCAGAGTCCCACCCCCAGATATGTTCCATAAATTGATTCACAGAGATAATCTTATGTGGATTGCGCATGAGCATCTCCATCATCTGAAATGCTTTATTTCCAAGATTCACATGGTTTTCTCCACAGGAAAGTTTAAAATTATTTCGATCCAGTCGAAGATCTTGATACGTCTGAATATCTGGCGTGAAATTTCCTGTCCTGCGCAGCAGCGCTCTCACACGCGCAAGCAGTTCCCCTCCGTCAAAAGGCTTCGCCAGATAGTCATCTGCCCCGGCATCCAGCCCTGTAATTCGATCTTCGATCTCTCCCATAGCTGTCAACATAATGACAGGGCTGTAGATTCCTGCCTTTCTCAATCTCTTCACCACTTCAAGCCCGTCCATCCCGGGCATCATAATGTCCAGAATCGCTGCGTCATAGTCCCCGGCTAACATATAATCCAACGCGTCTTTTCCATTATAGACGACATCCACCGAATAATGATTGCGCTCCAGCAGCGCCGATACTGCCCTTGAGATATCCCTGTCATCTTCTGCAATCAAAGCTGCCCCGATTGCCCCATTGAACTGTGGATATTGCGCCACATAGACGTCCTTCATCAATTCTTCCTCAAATGCCTTGTGAAGTCCGACATTCAAAGCACCGCCTCCCGTCATCAGAATGTCGCCTCCTCTCTCTGATTTTTTCATCATTTTGATAATTCTGCGCGCCATAGAAAGATGCATGCCGGACAAAATATCTCTGCGGTCGTATTTTCTCGCGACAAGAGAGATGACCTCCGACTGTGCAAATACAACACAAGTGCTGTTGATGTCACACGGCGCTGTGCTCTCCAGCGACAGAGAACCGATCTGGTCAATCGTCGTCTCCAGTATCTGCGCAATCACTTCCATAAATTTTCCGGTGCCGGCGGCACATTTGTCATTCATGGAAAAATTTTTTACCGCATAATTTCCATCCAGATAAATAATCTTGCTGTCCTGCCCTCCGATGTCGATGATCATCCCGGGGCGATATTCTCTCGGCGCCGTCATCCTCACTCCGTACGCGTGCGCTGTAATCTCAGAGATATCATCATCCGCTATGTCCAATACCTTTCTGCTATATCCGGTTGCCATAATATATCCGACATCCCCTGGCGCAATCCGATTTCTTCTGCACAGCTCCTCCGCCAAAGTTTTTGCCGTCCCATTGTTGTCAATTCCAGTGCTCTTTACCATGGTATCGATCACTCTGCCTTCTCCAATCAATGCCGCTTTCAGATACGTGGAGCCTCCGTCAATTCCAATATAATATCCGCTCATTGTGCTTCCTTCTTGTTCCTTTCTTCTATTGATTTTTTGTTCCAGGCAAATGCTGCATTTTGATCAGCTCAATGAATGCCTCGATTCGGATGCGGATCTGTTCCACATCCTCCTCATTATAATCACTCTCCACACGGATGATCGGGATTCCCATTGTCCCAAGTATCTCTTCCAACTCCCGATATTCGAAATCATATACCAGACATCCCCTGAGTACATGGTAGACCACTCCCTGAATCTGAAAGTCCTCGATCATCTGCCGAATGCGGTAGATACGCTGCCGGTTCCTTGCGAAGGTCGGGCAGGTACAGGGTCGGATGCTTCGGTTTGCAAGGGCACGCACGATGCCGTCAAAACTGTCATCCACAGGGACAGCAGGGTCATACATTCCTCTCTCTCCCATACAAGTCTCATCTGCCGCGACAATTCCGCCCATCTCTTCTATGAGCAGTGGAATTTTGATATTTGGAAAAATAATCGGGGAACCCGTCAGCATAATTCTTGGGAGCTGTCTGCCTGTCACCTTCTTTTTTTCTCTCACGCGCATCTTCAGCTCCAGATTTAAGCGGCGCACCTGCTCCGCCCATGCGTCCTCCTCCATATAGGCAAACGCATTCATCATCGCCATGACGTGTGTTCCCTGAATCAGATATGGCATCTTCTTTTTATATTCCAGAAAGCGTGAAAGCTCATATTGCGCATACCCGACAAGTTCCATCCCCTCTCTCAGGCTTTGATACGTAACCCGGTTTCCTGTGACGTTCTCCAGCTTTCCGATCAGCTGATACAGCTCCTGTATGTACTGTTCAATATCATCATCTTCTTTTGCTATCGGTACCTGCATCGTGAAAACATTGCATTTCTCCTCGAGCATGCCAGCCATTTTCTTTTTGCAGTCACAGGTAATCGGAATCACCATCAGAGAGCACTCATCATAGATGGGCATCACTCCCATACTCTGAAATCCTGCCACCGCCTTCACCAACGGGCACGCATCGCGCGGCACCAGCTCATCCCCGATCGCAAAAGCTGTGTAACTTCCGCTGCACAGTTTGACCGGGACAGCTCCTGCGGCATAAATCAGTTCCTGTGGTACCATCACACAGTACGTTCCCACGATTGGTTTTCCCTGAAAAACTGACTTTCTTTCTACATAGATATCCCGCAGCACCTGAAAAAAGGCTGCATGGCAGAAGGCGCTCCGGGCAGCTCTTCCATTCTCCTGAGATATTTCGCTGCCGTCTGTGATGCTTTGCTGATAAAGCGATTTTTCTGGCGCTCACGCTTCTGTCTCTCTTTTTCATCCACATCAATCATGTCCCTTCTTTTCTCCTCTCTTCCTTTTCTTCGTTCTCTCCTTTTGCTGATATCCGGACATCACTTGTTTTCTGGAGGCCGTATAAAATTCTTTTCCCGCAAAAGTCAGGGCAAGCGCGTGATCTTCCGGACACTTTTTCACACATTCTCCGCACATGATGCAGTTTACATCCGTCACATCCGTCTTCTCGCGCTCTGTGTAGATCATCTTAATGCCCATAGGACATGCTTCATAGCATGCCCCGCACTCTGTACATGCCTGGCAATCTTTCTTCACCCGAAAAAGCGACATTTTGTACAGCAGCCCCATCAGATATCCCAGGGGACAGATATTGCACCAGAATCTGCGCTTAAAGAAACTTCCAATCAAGAGCAGAACCATCAGGAAACCACTGATATAGAGGCTGACCTTCATCCCTGCAAACGCCGGCGACATCGTGATCGCCGGGCAAAAATTACAGAAATTTCCGCCCAGGAACACAAGCCCCAGCATCAGAACCACCATCACCCACTTGATCGGCACAAGCCCTCTGTACATTCGCTCCGTCATAGACACTCCCTCGATCTTCAGCCCCTGCCGCACTTCATGTGCCACATCCTGTGCCAAACCCAAAGGACAGAGAAATCCACAGATCACACGCCCCAGAAGTACCAGGGAAAGCAAAGTGGACAGGCAAAAAATCAAAATGTCTTTCAGAGGAAGTGCCATCAGCTCATCGAGATGTGCCAGGTAATAGCAGCTGCTGGTGATGGTCTGTTGTTCATTGACAGGGCACGACAAAATCGGAATGGAAATTCCTGTAATCTGTACTCCGAAAAGAATTCCTCCGTAAACCAACCCGAAAAAGGAGAGGATCATCACCATCCACCGCACGGTCATAAAGACGGACCGTTTCTGCTCGATGAGTTTTCCCCTTGCCTTTCCTGTATGTGCCTTCACAAACGGACCGTTGACAGGGTCCGATTTGATAATCCGTTTTCTTGCTCTGATGCACAGCACAATTCCGACTGCTGACAGCAGGAGAATCATGAAAAATGGTTTCATCGCATCGAGATGATCCCATGTCAACAAGTTTTCTGCACTTGTCTCATAGACATCTCTCGTATATTCATAAAAAGGAAATTTCCACGCAAAATATGCCAGAGCAATCAGTCCTGCGCATACTCCCGCAATCGCCAGTTTTGTTTTTCTTTTCAATTTCATGGTATCCTTTTCTCCTCTTCCAAACATTTCTGCGTGAGCATCTCAGAAAATGCCTCTATGCGGATGCGGAGCTGTTCCACATCCTGATATTGATAGTCCGTCTCTAATCTGAACACCGCCATTCCCTGGCTCTCAAACATCTGCTCGAACCGCTCCAGCTCAAAATCATACTCAATCTGTCCTTTCAGGACACAGTAGATTACGCCGTCAGTTCTTTGCTCTTCTAACAGCTGACAGACATGCCGGTACAACACTTCATTTTTCGCGTAGGCAGGGGAGCCGTCATTTCGATACCAGGCGGATGCAATCTCTCCGATCCACGCTTCCCTGTCAAATTTGATTCTCCTCAAAGATGGCATATCATAGATTTTCATGGAAGTCACATCCGCTGTCGCCGCGATGGAAAGTCCTGCTTCCTGAATCAAAAACGGAATTTTGTAATTCGGGAAATAGATCGGCGAACCCATGAGAAGAATTTGCGGTCTGACATTGCTCTCATCCGCACACTCTCGTATTTTTAGTTCTTCTGTCAGGTTCCGCATAGCGATGCTCCACTCCTCAAGATTTTCCACATAGTAGTAACTGTTCTGTACAAAGATTTTTCCCGTGCCTGATATGACATCCCGACACTCACAGGACACATCCAGAAAATTTTTCAGAAGTCTCCGTGCCAACAAAATTTTTTTTGCCGCTTCTTTTAGAGATTTTACGCTGACTCTTCCGCGGACATGCTTAGACACCGCTTCTGTCATCTTGATCATCTGCTCTTTCCACTTTTCTTCTGCATATGGATCGAGTCTCTGAGGCGGAATATCGACCACAAAAACTTTCCGCCCATCTTCATATAAAAGGTTCGCAATTTTTCTCATGCTGTCACAGCTGACAGGCACGATAAACAACGCATCGCTGAAATCTACACCGGTCGGCTGATGCAGGTATCCGAGAAGAGAACGGCTTACCGGATCGGTATCTCTTGGAACCATCTCATCAGACCACACACAGGAAGCAAGGCTTCCCCCCAAAATCCAGTATGGTGTTGCCCCTGCTGCCCAGATCAACTCTTCCGGGATACCTGGTCCTAAAACGACAACCTTCGGTCTTTTCTTTTTTCTATTTTCCTCTGAACACCAGGAACCGGCTTGATTCAAAAAATATCGGAAGGAACGCAAATGTCCATTTTCCTGCGCTAATCTATCCATCGTATCCATATATTCCTTTTCATACGTCACGCTTTTATGTAAAATCATGGATGAACGCCTCCTTTCTTTTTTCAAGGATAACCTAACAACCTAAAATGGAATTAAAAAAGGTTTTTCATTTTAATTTCATTTTAGGATCAAACCATATACTAAAAGAGTAATCGGAAAATGTGCAAAGAAACAGGAGGTCTATCCATGAAATATAAAATCGTCAAATCTTTTTTTGGGATTTCAGTCGCACTGTGCACACTGTACGGCAGCATCCACAAAGCTTATTTTACACCCGAGACATATGCCTACTCGATTGCCGCTGAAGAAAGCAGTGCTCTCTCCCAGGCTGAGACTTCTGCCCCTGCCCAGTCCTCTGAAGACAGCGAAGTCATCCCCAGTCCAAACTTTTCCGAGGAGGATACTCCCCAGAACCAGACAGATGCTTTCTCATCATCCAGACAGAATTCTGGATCTAACAAACACGCCAAGAGAGGGTTCGGTTCTGCTTCTGAGTCTGCTTCCGATTCTTCCCAGTCACTGACCCCTGAAAAATCAGGTCCCGCTGAATCTGGAGAACAGATCACCTCCCCATCGGACTCCGGCAATGTGCAGGATGCCTCAATCTCTGAGGTGCCCAGTTCCGACGACACCCCATCCCTTGAAGAATATCTCAGCAAACTTCGCTGTGGAGGTTGTGGGCGCAACTGTACCTTATTAAATCCAAGATGTCACAATGGAAACAGAAAAGCCGTAGCCGCACAGGAACAATACTATGCAACTTATTGAGATCCCCTCGAATATGTGCCGCTTTCACAGATAAAAAACAGGCGTATGTTCCGGTACCTCTCTGCAAAAACATTTCGTTGTTTTTCAGAGAATCACCGGGACATACGCCGTCCCTTTCTCTCATTTTTTCTTTATGCCAGATCCGCTTTCATCCCATTTTTATGTCATTGTTATTTCATTGTTATCTCATCTTTCTCTCATTTTCTTCCCATATCGCACAGGCAATCGACCGCTCCACCCGACGGTACGGAATCAGTGTAGCCTGCAGCGCATGGTAAAGATCCGATTTTCCCGGCCAGACCGTCCCGATCACCTGATTGTTCCGATCCAGCTGATGAAACCAAGAGCCATTCACAGGATCTAACACTTTTTCGTCCAGATATTTCATAAACTCTGCGTACACATCCGAATACCATCTCTTTCCTGTCACACGGTAAAGAACTGCGGAAGTGTTGATCGCCTCTGCAAGTGTCCAATGCATCCTGTCGTGCACACAGGGATTTCCATCCCAGTCTGTCGTGTAGACAATCCCCGGCGCTCCGTCTGCATTCCATGCATCATTCACCGCTCTCTGGAACAGGTTCTCTGCTGCATCCAGATATGGCTGCGCTTTCTCTGTATCTTTTCCAAATACAGAGCATGCCCACTGCGTGATCAGGCGTGCCCACTCAATCCCGTGTCCCGGTGTCGCGCCGTAAGGCTTGAACGGATCATCCGGCTTTTCTTTGTTGCGCTCCAGATCCGGCTGCCAATCCTTTGTATAGTGTTCCGGGATGCGCCACTCATTCTCTCTCGCCCATGTGATGACGTGGGCAATGATACGCCCTGCCCTGTCTCTGTACTCTTCCCTGCCTGCTGCATCCGCAACAGCGAGAAATGCCTCCACCGTGTGCATGTTTGCATTGATGCCGCGATAATCATCCAACACCGTAAATTCTGTATTCCATGTATCGCAGGCAAGACCCCAATCTTCCTGCCAGAAACGCTTGTCATACACTTCCAAAGCTTCCTCCAGCAATTCCTCTGCGCCAGGTCGCCCGGCAAGCAGCGCCGAGGTCGCCGCCAAAATCACAAACGCATGGGCGTAACACTGTTTGTCCGGGAGAATTGCACCCTCTGGCGTCAGCCCGGCATACCATCCCCCGTTTTCTTTATCCTTCAGTTCGCCTCTCAGACCTCTCAATGCCGCATCCGCCAGTTTCTCGCTTCCCTCATATCCCAGCAGCGTTCCGATACTGTATACATGCGCCATCCGGGATGTGATCCAGGTCTCTCGACTTCGATCCGTCCACGGCGTCCCATCATCGCCCAGATACCATGCACTCCCGCCTGGTGAAGGGAAACGCTGTCCAAACTTCAGCAGCTCCTCACCCATTCTCTGCAAAAATGCTCTGTTTTCCCCGGTATCAATCTGATACTTTTCCTTCATGTTCTTCCCTCTTTTCTAATTCTGTTCCTTTTTACTGCTTTTGTTCTGCCATTTTTGTTCTGCCATTTTTGTCCTGCTATCAAGCTTTCTCACCACTTTTTCCTCTTATCAAAAAATCGTGATCTTCTGCAAGCCCCCAACATTCTGGTATCATTTTATGCTACCTTCTGAAACCTTGTCAAGTGAGGCTTCCGATATCAAGTCTCAACCGCCCGGCAGTAAAATCATAGAAAAGACGATACTATAAAAAACTGTAATATAAACAAAAAGATGTAAAGTTTTTGCCATAGACTTTACATCTCTTTTTGTCATCTTGTTTAATATCTCCGTATTGTCGCTGTATTCATGTTGATTTGATTTCTCTGCATCTCCAAATCTGCCTGAATAAATGCAATTTTTTCATTTGTTTTTGTATCTCTCTCTTTTTGCTCCACATAGAACTGCTCAAGCAGACCATAGTTTTTGTCTACCTTTCTATCAATGTCTTTCTGTTGTTCTTTGATCTTCTCTGTCTCTTTCTCAAGACTTCCAAGGCGCTCCTCGATCTTCCCTGTCTCTTTCTCAAGACTTCCAAGGTGTTCCTCAATCTTACCAATTTTTGTATGAATCGGCTGTATCATCTCTGCCATTGCCTGAAGTATTTCTCGATCTGTCATAGTTCTCCTCCTTCTTTTATTTTTTAGCCGTGAAAACACGGATACTCCCCATATGCCTTTTTGTTTTTTAAACATTATGTTGTATTATATTATGTTTATTACGCATCTTTTTAAAGATTATATCACATATTATTTTAATATGCAACCATATTTTAGGAGGGGGATCAGGCATTGTCTGCGTCAGTGTACGCCATCGCCCTAGATGATGTCACCGCAGACACGCTACGTTTTCTGCTTGCACTTCGAGCAAAAATTAGGTTATATTGTTACAACACCAGTTTACAACTTTTATAGATAAGTCATCCTTTGCTGAATAAGCCGTTTCATGGCTTTCACAACAGCATTTGATTTTATACTGTTTTCGATGTTTCGTACGAAAGCATCCAAAAATACTTCTGCCCGAATCTGTTC
>JALEVQ010000120.1 GCA_022788205.1 Robinsoniella sp.
TTCTGCTATCTCTGTTGTTGATAAGTACTCCATCTTCTCCTCCTTATCAGCAGAATCGTACACTTTTCCTAAACTACATTATAGTCCTATCCAGGAATAGTTTCAACGAAAATTAGTCCTCCTTAACGAAAAAAGTATAAAATCCGCGGACACGCTTTAGCCCGATAAATTCTCGGCGCACAAGCCCTGTCCGCGGATTTTAGTCCACCCCTTGTTGGGAAATCTTCAATTTACATTATTTTTTGCTAAAAGCACAGGTTCATATTCGAGCAAAAAGCCCGAAAACCCGCGTAAAATCAAGCTTTTTTCGAGAGAAGCGCGACGGTTTCAACATGTACCGTCTGCCCAAATTGGTCGACGCCTCTCACTCTTTTTACCTCATATCCTCTCTCGCACAGCCATTTTAAATCCCTCGCGAGTGTCGCGCTGTCGCAGCTGACGTACACGACTTTCTCCGGCTGCATCTTCACGATTGTGTCGAGCAATCTCTCGTCGCATCCTTTTCTCGGCGGATCTACGACGATCACATCTGCCTTGACGCCTTCTTTTTCATATTTTTCCGGCAGTACTTCTTCTGCCTTTCCGACATAAAATTCTGCGTTCTCAATCCCGTTGCGCTTTGCATTGTTCTTTGCATCTTTCACCGCATCCGGCACAATCTCCACACCGTATACTTGTTTTGCCTTCTGTGCCAGAAACAGCGAGATCGTCCCGATTCCACAGTACAGATCCCAGACCGTCTCTTTTCCTGTCAGCCCTGCATATTCCAATGCCAGGCGATACAGTTTCTCTGTCTGCCTTGGATTGACCTGGTAAAATGACAGCGGTGAAATCTGATACGAAATGCCTCCGATGGTATCTGTGATATACCTCTGTCCCCACAACAATTCCACGCACTCGCCCAAGATCACATTCGTCCTCTCTTCATTGATATTGACGGTGATGCTTGTCATGCCCCGAATCTTGCGCAGCTGTTCCACCAGCTTCTGAGCTCTCGGCAGTTTCTTTCCATTGATCACGACACAGACCATGATCTCCTGCGTAAAAAATCCATACCGAATCAACACATGACGCACCAGCCCTTTGCCAGTGTTCTCGTCATATGCGCTGATTCCTTCCTCTTTCATGAAGTCCAAAACTTCTTGCAGAATTTCTTTGTTCTCTTCCACACCTAAAAGGCAGTCGTCAACGGAAATGATGCTGTGTGTTCTCCCCGCATAAAATCCTGCAATCAGATTTCCCTCGCGATCCTGTCCGATTGGAAATTGTGCCTTATTGCGATAGCGGTACGGCTCCTCCATCCCCACAATCGGCTCCATCGGAATTTCCTCAAATCCCCCGATTCTGCGCAGATGGTTTTCAATCAGTCTTTCCTTAAACTTTAACTGTGCCTCATACGCCATCGCCTGAATCTGACACCCACCGCACTGTCTCGCGATCGGACATCTTGGATCCACACGGTCTGGCGACGCTTCCCTGATCTGCATCAGTCTCGCAAAGCCATAATTCTTTTTCATCTTCATGATCTTTGCTTCTACCACATCGCCGATCACAGCATCCTTGACAAATAAAGTGTAACCATCCACTTTTCCGATGCCGGACCCTTCTGCGCTCATATCCTCTATCTTGATCGTCACCAAATCATCTTTCTTCATGCTCTATCCTACCACTCTGTTGTCTTTCTGATATTTGACTCAAACAGCTTGTTATATCCCAGCCAGTCCGTGTTGTCTCTTGCAGCTGAAAAGATCTCTCTCATCGTCTCCATCTTCGCATCCGTATCATCCGCATAATTCAGAGCAACCGCCTCTGCAAGTGCCGGCTTTTTCGGCGATCCAAACTCCAGCTCTCCGTGGTGCGCCAAAATACAGTGTTTCAGCTCGCTTGCCAGCTTCTTCGGAAAATCCGGTATTCTGCGGATGCTTGCTCCTACCATCTCCGTCCCGATCATGATATGCCCCAGCAGCTGTCCGTCATCCGTGTAATCGTTCTCCGGAAAGGTCGAAAGCTCCTGCAATTTTCCAACATCATGGAATGCTGCTGCTGTGAAAAGCAAATCTTTGTTCAAGAAAGAATAGGTCTTGACATAAAAATCGCAGATTCTCAGCACGCCCAGCGTATGCTCCAGAAGTCCGCCCACATATCCATGGTGAACGGTCTTTGCCGCTGAGTGAAATTTAAAACGCTTGATAAAGTTTTCGTTCTCCACAAAATAGGCGTCTGTCAGTTTCTTCAAATATGGATTCTTGATCTGTCCCAGATATCCCATCAGTTCCTTGTACATCTCATCGACATCGTGAACGCTGACTGGAAGAAAGTCCTTCGGGTCGTACTCTCCCTCTTTGACTCTGCGGACGCGCTTGATATTCAGCTGAAGCGCCCCCTGGAAGCTTGTCACTTCCCCGACAATATCCACATAGTCCATCGCATCAAAATCATCGATCCCCTGAGAATTCGGATCCCAGATCTTCGCATCGATCGTTCCCGTCTTGTCCTGAAGGATCACATTTTCATAAGCTTTTCCGTTCTTCGTCACTGCTGACTGTCTATATTTGCACAGATAAATATTTGCCACGCGCTCACCTTCGCGCAAAGTCTCAATATATTTCATAAATATTCCTTTCTGGTTTCTTTTTGATTCGCAGCTTGTTCTCTCCGCTATTCTTTCTCACAGCCCTTCTCTCAAGGCTGTCCTGCTATTGTTTTTTTTCCAACCGCACCTTAATCTCCATCTCAGAATAGCCATCCCGCACCTTTCTCATGATTTGGATTGGAATTTCCTCACCTATTGTACACTGTTTTAATACATTTTGGTAGTCTTTTTGATTCTCAATTTTGTTATTTTTTATCGCAACCACAATATCTCCGCACTGAATTCCATTCAGCATTGCCGGAGAGTCTGTGGTCACAGCGGTCACATACATCCCCTGCGGCATGTCAAGTTCTTCCGAGATTGTCTCATTCACCGTTCTCCCAGTAATCCCCAGCATTACTTTTTCCGTCTTGCTTATCAGCTCTCTGACGATTTCACTCACATCATCTGAAGAAATAGCACGGATTCTTGCCTGTACATTTCCTCCAAATTTTTGTGTCAGTACACCCACAACTTCACCGTCCATATTCAACAGGATTCCATTTCCCTCTGTACTTCCTGTGATATCCGTGTTCACAATCTTATAGCTTCCATCCATCACCGGTGTATCCACTATCGATGTGACGACACCTGAGGCGATCGAATTGCTGGTCGCAAGAGGACTTCCGACCGCAATGACAGGCTCTGCCTGCTGGAGATTTTGTGTCGTTCCAAATTTTAAGACACGCATACTTTTTATCTGATCTTCCCTGAGTTCGTCTGTGCTGACTGTCAAAACTGCCAGTCCTGAAATGTCGTCTGTCTTTTCAATTTTTGCATCACAGATGCTGTCATCATTTAACGTCACAATGGCACGCTCAGCATCCTTTAAAATTCTTCTCTCTGTCACCAGCCAAATCTCACTGTCCGTGATACTCACAATCATTCCGCTTGCTTTTTTTTCATTCTCGTACACTTCACGGAACAAATCGGTGCCGCTGCTGACACCCGAAACCATCAGCATACCGCTAAACGCTTCCCTTGCGACATCGTGAATCTGCTCATACACATCCTTATAATCCTGAAGATCCATTCTGAAATTCTCTTTTTCTCCTGTCGACTGCTGTACAGTGCTTTGTGTAATCTCGCTCCATGCAGTCTCATCTGTCGTCTCTCTGTTGGATTCATAGACCTCCGGTGTGCCGAAATTTTTTTGTGCCCACGGAAACGTCATGCTGAAAGAAACCGCGAATACCATTCCAAAGACCACTCCCAGAAATATTGTGACGATCGTCTTTGCAAACCATCTTTTTTTATAAAACGGTTTCTTTTTTATGTGTTCTCTCATAAATGAAGTCATCGCATTTGATCCTCTCTACTCTTTCCTGTGCTCATACGCCGGTTATGGTGCATGAAAATTTAAAGTCAAATCAGCGTTTTTATTTTAACAAATAAATATGAACAATGTATGAAGAAGCGTCGGGATTCTCTCTTTCCTGCTATTTTCCTTTTCGTTCTTGGTTTGCACAATTGCATTTTTTTGTAAATGTTCTATAAATTTTATCCAAATATCTGTTTTCTTTTATGTATTTTATGTTAAAATAAAATTAGAGTAAATTTAAGGTTGCGTCATAGCAATCCGGCGGCTTTTATCATTGGCAGTGATGCCGCCAAGCGTCATATCCGTTTACAATGGATACTTTACTTGACAGCGCAAAAATAGTATACTTAAGGGATATAATGCGACAGCCACAGCAATGTGGCATATTGTTATGATAAATATATGATAGGAAGGACAACTATGAACGAAAAAGCTTTAAAAACTTTAGAATATGATAAAATTATCACTCAGCTGACTGATCTCGCGGGATCGGTCTTAGGAAAAGAGCTCTGCCGTAATCTGCTGCCCTCCTCGAATCTTGAATCTATCCGTCTCTTACAAAAGGAGACCAGCGATGCTCTGAGACGTATCTACCAAAATGGATCGCTCTCGTTCTCAGGTATCTCTGACATTCGAGGGTCTTTGAAACGACTGGAAATCGGAAGCAGCCTCGGTACCGTTGAACTGCTTCATATCTGCAAAGTTCTTGAGGTCTGCAGCCGTGTGAAGTCTTACTCCAGACAGGAGCACGATCAGGACAGCACAGATTCTCTCGATGAAATGTTCGATGCACTGCAGCCTTTGACCCCTCTTGCCACCGAGATTCGGCGCTGTATTCTCTCCGAGGAGGAGATCAGCGATGATGCAAGCAGCACACTCAGACAGATTCGCCGATCCATGAAACTTGTCCACGAGAAAGTGCACGCACAGCTGAATTCGATGGTGAATGGTCCGTCCCGCACCTATCTGCAGGATGCAGTCATCACGATGCGCAATGACCGTTACTGTATTCCGGTAAAAGCGGAATATCGAGGGCAAGTTCCCGGCATGATCCATGATCAGTCCTCTACCGGATCTACGCTCTTTGTGGAACCTGTCGCCGTCGTCAAATTGAACAATGACCTTCGTGAATTAGAATTAAAAGAAGCCAAAGAAATCGAAGTGATTCTCGCAAACTTAAGTGCACTTGCTGCCGAGAATCTCGAAGCGCTCTCAGATGATCTGTCACTGCTCACCAGGCTTGACTTTATCTTTGCCAGAGCGTCTCTCTCAAAGAGCTATAACGGAAGTGAGCCGATCTTCAATGATCACGGATACATTAACATCAAAAAAGGTCGCCATCCGCTGCTAGACAAAAAGAAAGTGGTACCTATCAACATTCATCTGGGAAAAGAATTTGATCTTCTGATCATCACCGGACCGAACACCGGCGGAAAAACCGTCTCTCTGAAGACAGTCGGACTTTTTACCTTGATGGGACAGGCAGGGCTCCATATCCCCGCCTTCGATCAGTCCGAGCTTGCTGTCTTTGAGGATGTCTACGCAGATATCGGAGATGAACAGAGTATTGAGCAAAACCTCAGTACCTTCTCTTCCCACATGACCAATATTGTCTCTATTTTACAGAAGGCCAATGAGCGCTCTCTTGTCCTTTTCGATGAATTGGGAGCCGGAACCGATCCGACCGAGGGTGCGGCGCTTGCCACCGCTATCCTCTCCAATCTCCACCGTCAGGGCATCCGCACTATGGCCACCACACATTACAGTGAGCTGAAAGTTTTTGCTCTCTCCACTCCAGGTGTAGAAAATGGCTGCTGTGAGTTTGACGTCGAGACTCTGCGTCCTACGTATCGCCTTCTGATCGGAATACCGGGAAAAAGTAATGCATTTGCGATATCTGGAAAGCTTGGTCTGCCTGAATACATCATCGAGGAAGCCAGAGGGCTTTTGAGTGAACAGGATGAAAGTTTTGAGGATCTGATTACCGACCTCGAGAACAGCCGCGTCACCATCGAGAAAGAGCGCGAAGAAATCAACCAGTACAAAGCACAGATCGAATCTTTGAAACAGAAGCTCGAGCAAAAGCAGGAGCGTCTCGACACAAGCCGCGAAGCGATCCTTAGAAAGGCCAACGAGGAGGCTTACACTATTCTGCGAGAGGCGAAGGAATATGCCGACACGACGATAAAGAATTTCAATAAATTCGGAAAAGCAAATATCTCCGTGCGCGATATGGAGCAGGAGCGCAGCCGACTCCGCGAAAAGATGTCTTCTGTCGAAAAGAAGCTTACCGTAAAAAACAATACCAAAACCAAGAAGACCCTGACCGCAAAGGATCTCCACATTGGTGACAGTGTGAAGGTCTTAAGTATGAATCTGAATGGAACCGTCAGCACCCTCCCTGACGCAAAGGGATATCTGTTTGTGCAGATGGGTATTTTGCGTTCTAAAGTCTCACTGAATGATCTGCAGCTGATCGACGAGGCTGTCATCACCGGTCCAAACTTAAACCGCACCGGCAGTGGAAAGATCAAGATCGCAAAGTCTGCTTCCGTCTCGCCTGAGATCAATCTTCTTGGAAAAACAGTAGATGAGGCTTTGTCTGAGCTGGACAAATATTTAGACGATGCTTATCTTGCGCACCTTCCTTCCGTCCGTGTCGTTCACGGAAAGGGAACCGGTGCCTTGCGAAAAGCAGTTCATAATTACTTGCGCCGCGTGAAACACGTCGCATCGTTCCACCTCGGTGAATTTGGTGAGGGAGATGCAGGAGTTACAATTGTAGAATTCAAGAAATAAACAATCTATTTATGCTTTCCCATTTTCATTCTGGGAAACGGGAGGTCTTATATGGTTAATAGGCAAAAAATTATGATCGTAGATGATGATGCCAACATTGCCGAGCTAGTTTCGCTTTATTTGAAAAAAGAATGTTTTGACACTCTCATCGTGCTTGACGGTGAAAAAGCCCTGCAAGATTTTGAGTCTTTTCAGCCGAATTTAATTATTTTAGATTTAATGCTTCCTGGTATCGATGGCTATCAGGTCTGCCGCACAATCCGGCAGAAATCATCTGTACCTATTATTATCCTGTCCGCGAAAGGCGATGTATTCGATAAGGTTTTGGGGCTGGAACTTGGAGCTGACGATTACATCATCAAGCCTTTCGATTCGAAGGAGCTTGTGGCACGGGTCAAGGCAGTGCTCAGACGCTATTACGCTGAAAAACCCGTGGAACAAAAACCTGTCGGAAAATATGTGGAATATCCTGATCTGATTGTCAATCAGAGCAACTATTCTGTACTTTATAAAGGTGAAAATATAGAGATGCCCCCAAAAGAACTGGAACTGCTCTATTTTCTCGCTTCCTCCCCGAATCAAGTATTCACAAGAGAACAGCTTCTTGACCATATCTGGGGCTATGAATATATCGGGGACAGCCGAACAGTCGATGTACATATTAAACGACTTCGTGAGAAAATCAAGGATAACAATTTTTGGTCCATTGCCACTGTCTGGGGCATCGGCTATAAATTTTGGGTAAAATAAATCATGAGAAAAAAAACTTTACTGAAGTTCCTGCTCGCATATCTCATCTGTGCGCTGACCGGTTTTCTTTGTGTCACGATTTTTTGTTCTGCCCTCGCAGAAAAGCATCTGATCAAGACACAGGCGGAGGCACTGTACTCTGAGATTTCAAATCTGGCAGGTGGGCGCGTTGGAACTTCCTATCTGGAGTCTGAAGTCTCTTCTGAAGATATCTATACGAATCTCTCCGCTCTCAGTGCCTATCAGTCCACAGAGTTTTGGCTGCTGAACAGCAACGGAGATATTCTCATCGATACCTCACAGCCTTATTCTCCGGATTCCGTCCGCAAAATTCCTGATTTTGATCCCTCAGAGCTCGAATCCAGGTATTATCAAATCGGGGATTTTTTCGGAATGTTTGACGAGGAGACACTCAGCGTTGTCTCCCCCATCACTGACGACTTCACAACACGCGGTTACATTTGCTCTCACTTTAATATGCGGGAGCTGGATGATGAAAAAAACGGGATCATGAACATCTGCTATCTCACTTTGGGAGTCATCCTGTTTCTTTTTCTTCTTCTCATCCTTCTCTTTTATTACCAGTTTTATATTCCGCTGCTGCGTGTGACGGAGGCTGCCGGTGAGTACGCTCTGGGCAATCTGAATTATCAGCTGCCCATCGATGGTGACGATGAGTTCGCTTTTCTTTCCTCTTCTCTGAAAGTTCTCGCGGATGAGGTAAACCAGTCGGGCGAATATCAGAGAAAATTTATCTCGAATATCTCGCACGATCTGCGCTCTCCGCTCACCTCCATAAAAGGATATCTGGAGGCGATCCTCGACGGAACGATTCCTCCCGAAAAACGGGAACACTATCTAAAAATCGTTCTCTCTGAGACAGAGCGTCTGAATAAGCTCGCAAGTGTTCTGCTGACGCTGAACACATATGATGACAAAAAGGTGCTGCTTGAATTGTCTGACTTCGACATCAACGATATTATCCGCCAGACAGTTGCAACATTCGAAGTGTTGTGCCAGCGAAAAAATCTTACGGTGGATCTTGTATTTGAAGAGGGTCCTCTGAATGTCTCAGCTGATCGCGACAGAATCCAGCAAGTTCTGTACAACCTGATCGACAATGCGATCAAGTTCAGCAATTCCGGTTCTTCGATCCGCATTGAGACAACCGAACTGTACGACAAAGTGTTTGTCTCTGTCAAAGACAATGGCGTGGGGATCGCCAAAGAAGATCTGCCCAAAATCTGGACTCGCTTCTACAAAAGTGATCTCTCCCGCGGCAAAGACAAAAAAGGAACGGGTCTTGGACTCGCCATCACAAAAGAAATCATCCAAAGCCATGGGGAACACATCAATGTCGTCAGCACCCTCAATGTGGGGACAGAGTTCACTTTCTCTTTGCAGCGTTCCATCCCGGATCAGGACTGACTTTCTTCTGATCCTGATCTAACGCTCAAAATCAAAGGACTGCTGCAAAAAATTGGAAATGGCTCATTCTTTCCCTCCTGCAGCAGTCCTATTATTGTTTATCGCTTCTTTTATGTATCTTATCTCTTCTTTATTCCGGTTTCCAGTCGTACTTTGTCAAATTTCCCTGAAGTCTCATATGGTCAAAACCATTCTGTCTCAGCGCCTCATACAGCACGATCGCTACCGAATTTCCCAGATTCAGAGAGCGGATATCCCCGATCATTGGTATACGGATCGCCGTCTCCTGATGTTCCAGCAAAATTTCTTCCGGAATCCCGGCGCTTTCTTTGCCAAACATAATATAACAGTCTGGTTCATACTGGACATCCGTGTAGACATGCGGTGCCTTCGTCGTCGCCATGTAAATCTTCGCACCTGGATTGCGGTTCAAAAAATCCTCAAAATTGATATAGGTCGTCACATCGAGATCCTTCCAGTAGTCCATGCCGGCACGTCTGAGCGCTTTCTCTGTCAGATGAAATCCGAGCGGCTCAATCAGATGAAGCCTCGTGCCTGTCGCCACACACGTTCTCCCGATGTTTCCTGTATTTGCCGGAATTTCCGGCTCAAATAAAACAATATTTAACTTTGCCATCTCTTATTTTCCCTTCTTCTCTCTCAATCGCTGAATAAATCTTGCCAGTCTTGAGAGTGCTACTTTCAAGTCATCCAGTGAATAGTCATAAGAAATACGCAAAAATCCCTCTCCGCAGTCTCCAAATGCACTTCCCGGAACGACCGCAACTCTCTCTTCCTCGAGCAGTCTGGTGGCAAATTCCTCTGAAGTCATGCCAAATTCCTTGATACACGGGAAAACATAAAAAGCGCCAAACGGTTCAAAACATTTCAGTCCCATCTCCCGAAATGCATGCATCAGATATCTTCTTCGACAGTTATACGCTTCACGCATGACC
Organism: Robinsoniella sp.; assembly: GCA_022788205.1. Taxonomy (GTDB): domain Bacteria; phylum Bacillota; class Clostridia; order Lachnospirales; family Lachnospiraceae; genus JAGZHZ01. The sequence goes on from JALEVQ010000120.1 coordinate 9,887, forward strand.
TGAATATCCTCATCGCCATGGCGCAATGCCTCCACAGCCGCATACTGGCTGTTAGTCGGAGCACACATGATGGCAAACTGATGAATCTTCGTCATCTGTGCGATGATTTCACTCGGTCCGCACGCATATCCCAGACGCCATCCCGTCATCGCGTATGCCTTTGAAAAACCGTTCATGGTGATTGTGCGCTCTCTCATGCCCGGAAGGCTTGCAATTGAGACATGTTCATTGTCATATGTCAATTCCGAATAAATCTCATCCGATAACACATAGATATCTTTTTCGATGATCACCTCCGCGATCTCTTCCAGATCCTCTCTTCTCATGATTGCTCCCGTCGGATTGTTGGGGAACGGAAGAACCAGCAGCTTTGTCTTATCTGTGATCGCATCGAGAAGTTCTTGTTTCGTCAGGCGGAATTCATTTTCCTCCTTCAGACTGATGGTGACCGGAACACCCCCTGCCAAGACTGTGCATGGCAGATAAGATACAAAACAGGGCTGCGGGATCAGCACTTCCTCCCCTGGGTTCAGCATCGCACGCAATGCAAGGTCAATCGCCTCGCTGCCCCCGACTGTGACCAGCACTTCCTTCACCGGGTCATAGGAAATATGACATTTCCGCTTCATATAGCGGCAAATCTCCTCCCTGAGTTCCTTAAGTCCCGCATTGGAAGTGTAAAAGGTACGCCCCTTCTCCAGAGAGTAAATTCCCTCATCCCGGATATGCCACGGGGTGTCAAAATCTGGCTCTCCCACACCCAGAGAGACCACGTCATCCATCTCGCTCACTATATCAAAAAATTTTCGAATACCAGACGGCGCAATGCCGACTACTTTATCTGCTACGGGATTTCTCACGGCGTCACCAGCATCCTTTCATCTTTATTTTTCTTGGAAAGAATGATTCCGTCATCCTTATATTTTTTCAAAATAAAATGCGTCGCAGTGCTGAGCACACTGTCCAGGGTGGAAAGCTTATCGGACACAAAACCAGAAACTTCTTTCAGTGTCTTTCCCTCCAGGATCACCAGAAGATCGTATCCACCTGAAATCAGATATACCGACTGCACTTCCGGGTAATTATAAATTCGCTCTGCGATGGAGTCGAATCCCTGACCTCTCTGCGGTGTCACACGCACTTCGATCAGCGCTGTCACTTTTTCAGATGAAGTCTTATCCCAGTTGATCAATGTATGGTATCCACAGATAATCTCCTCTTTCTCCATCTGCTGAATTTCGTTTGCGATCACAGTCTCGTCAGAGCCGAGCAAAATCGCAAGTTCCTGCAAGTCAATCCTGCTGTTTTTTTCCAAAAATGTTAAGATCTGTTCTCTCATCATATCTAATTCCCTACTTTCTTTACGCAAAAATTCATCTCATTTTTTGGCACTCCAAAGATCCCTCTGATCTTTTTCCTGCCGGCTGTCACCTATATAAGAAACTGTTCAAAATTCTCCGGCTTTGGACGATCGAGAAAGCGCACATCCTCGCCATTTCGGATCACTCTCTCTGCCTTGTCCGTCACCTTGCCGATCACGGATGCCTTAATCTTAAGCTTTTCCAGCTCCCTCACAAGCCCATAGCCATTGTCCGTGCCGATCAACAGCGCGCCTGACGACGGCATGGTGTAAGGATTTGCCCCGATATGTTCGCTGATTTCTACTGTTTCCTGTCTGATTGCAATCTTCTTCAAATCCACTTCAAGCCCTGTCCCGGAATGCTCTGCCATCTCCCAAAGCGCTGTCAGAATTCCTCCCTGGCTTACATCGTGCAGAGCAGCAGCGCCGAAGTGGATCGCCGCTCGCGCCTCATCCTCGACGGATAAATATTTGGTGAATTCCTGTGCCATTTTAACGAGTGCATACGGATACCGCTGTAAAAGCGTTTCTTCCTTATGCTGTGCCAAAAGCGCTGTGCCCTCCAGAGCAATCCATTTTGTCATGACCAAGTCTTGCCCCGGTTTTAGTTTTCCGTTTTCTATGCCCACTTCCTTTTTTGTCTGACCGATCCCTGTCACGGCGACAACCGGATACTTCACCGCGCTCGTTGTCTCCGTGTGACCGCCAACAATCTGAATCTTTAAGTCCAGGCATGCCTGATGGACCGCTTCCATCATCTGTTTCCACTCTTCATTTTCAAGTGACGGCGGCAAAACCGCCATGCAAAAAATTCCCTGTGCTGTCCCTCCGCCGCAGAGCAGACTGTTGATCGCCCTGTACACCGCAAATCCAGCATCTTCCAAACGATAACAAACCTGTACAGCGCTTGCGCCACTCATCTGACCGTCAACAGAAACCCGTGCAAAATCCTGACCGACTCCGGAGCCCACAAGCACCTCTTCTCTTGGCTCTCCCAGCTGTTTTAAAACGCTGTGCGTCAGCACCATCTCTGATATTTTTCCTATTTTCATCTTTGCCTCCAGCGGCATGATCTGCCCACTCTTTTTGTCTGCCTTCCGACCGCCGCTTTTCACATATTGTTTCTATTCTAATACATTATCACGCCAAAGTCAAATGAGAACTCTACTCTGTTCTCCAAATGTTTGCCTCAGGGGGCGTCGGGAAGGAAAAAAACGCAAAAAAAGAAAGCCCGCGCAAGGCTCCTTTTTTACCTTTTGCGTTCTTTCTTTTTCTCTAAAAGCCGCGCATACCTCTCAGATGCGAAAGGCTTTTTTCCGTCACGGATTATAACCCGTCTCCGGCGGATCATATGGGTAATATTCCGTCTGAGTTTCCGGCTCTGTGATCTGTGGTTCCGGGTCAGTGAAGTGCGTCTCTGGAACCGTCTCGCTCTCCTGTGTCTGCGGTTCCCCCTCGGTCTCCACCTGCCATGGCTCCGACTGATATGGATCCCACTCCCATGTCTCTGTCTCCCACGCTTCTGTCTGCCATGACTCTGTCTGCCATGACGGCGTAGTGCTCGTCAGAGTACCTGTCGCGATCACACTCTGTACCTGATTCAAGTCGCCGCTCGCGATCGCTGTGTACATTGCCGAAGAAGTGGAGCCATCTGAAAGCAGCACTCCCACTTCATATCCCGTCTTCATCGGCTGATAATAGCTTGAGTTCACCCGTGTCTCTGTCGTCTCGCCATTCTCTGTCACTACTTTCCAGAGGGTTGCCGACATACCGGAGTGTGCTGACTGCACCTGGTACAGATATCCCACCGGCTGATCGGTCGCCGCGAAGAAAGCATATCCTTCTGGCTCTGTGGTGCTCTCAATTGTGCTATAATAGCTGACACTTCTGTCAATAGGTCTTGTCTCTTTTCCATAGATGTAAAATGATACCGTTCCGCCATAAGCATTTCCTGAAATAAAGATCGGTGTGTCATAATTATTTCTAAAACGCAGGTCCATAATGCCTTCCGCAATCGCAGCATCCATGGAGGCATCTACGTAGCTTACACTGTATGTGTGATTGTGTCTCTCCAGAATCTCAACTTCTGCATCGAGCAGTGCATTGTACAATGTTGTGGAAACCTGACAGATTCCTCCGCCATAGCCGTCCACCACACGCCCGTCATTATATTCCGGTGCGAGATTATATCCATTCTCTGCTGTGAAAGGAACAAGATATTCTGTCACGGAGAACTCTTCTCCCGGATACAGAAGATGACCGGAAAGTTTCTGCGTTCCAATTTCGACATTTGCTCCACGATCTCCCACCGTATAGTAAGTCGTGGCAGCTCCCAGGCAATCCTGAATCTGGCTGAGTTCCTCGGTATTGCCGCGCGGAGGATCCTCCTCCATCACCAAAGCGACACTTCCGCTTCCGCCGTGCCACTCGTTTTTGATATAGTTTAACACGGTAGTGACAGATTTCTCGACGTTGATCTTTGTCCCGGCAACTCCCTCAATAATGTTGAAGCCGCCGTAGCCGTCATCCTCAATCGTCCCGTCCACTCTCTCCTGTTCAAACTGTGTACAATAATTTTCAATGAAAGACCTCACACTGTTCTCATCCGCGCCAAAATCCAGTTGAAAATCATAAGACTCATACTGTAGGTCTTTTTTCGCTTTGTAGCGTTGAATCAAATTCCCCTTCGTCCCGAGATCAGCTGCATCCTGGATCACATCTGTGTTCTCCCAGAAAATTCCCAGATCACTCGCCAAACCCTGTGTCTGATTGGATCCAATCTGAATCGTGATCACATCGCTCTTGATCGTCTCCACTTCCGCTTGCACTGCCGCTTTTGCCGCATCCTCCGTCATCCCCGAGACATCGATGCCGCCGATTGTGATTCCCTGCTGAATCGTACCGCTATCTGCGGCCTGCCCACTGATCAAAAAGCTCGAAATTATTCCCACTGTCAGTGCTGTGAGCAGCAACTTTTTTATTTTCATACCTTATACTCCTCTTTTAGGTCATTTACATAAAACTCAGAACTGCACTCAAGATCATCGGCACAATCATTGCCACCACTAACACCCCGCACAGTACTGCCGCAACCATTTTCTTCTTTTTCGTATTCAACTTCATCATGATGATTCACCTTTTTCCTTCCATACTGTAAAATAATATGATCAATAAGCCTCGATGCCTCACTTTTTGTCAGATGATCGATGGAGACATCTATTTGTATTCTATGATATTTTATCAAATCTATCAAGTATCGTTTTTGTGATTCTGTGACACAACTTTGCTTCTTTACCTTACATTGCATCACAAGAGGCTGAAAATATTCCGGTTTTTTCTCCCCGAACTGCCGTCTCATACAGCAAAACAGTTCTGCTGTCGCACACGCATCATCCAGAGCACGGTGCTTCTTTTCCTGGGAGATCCCATAATGGCAACAGAGCGCTTCTAATTTTCTGCTCGGCAAATCTTTCAGGCAACTTCTCGCGATCTTTAAGGTATCAATCCCTTCCCGCTCAAAGGAAATCTTTTGGCGCATAAAGCTCCATTTTAAAAACCCGAAATCAAACGGCAGGTTGTGACCGATCAATACCTGATCGCCCGCAAACTGCAAAAAAGCCTCCAATGCCTGCTCCTCCTCCACACCACTCTCACACATCTCTTGCGTGATCCCTGTCAGATTCGTCACAACTTCCGACAGCTTTCTATGGCAATTGACAAAGCATTGAAAGGAGTCCGTAATCTTTTCATCCTCCAGCTTCACCGCCCCAATTTCCAAAATACGATCCTTCTCCGGTGACAGACCCGTCGTCTCCAAATCAACCACAACATATGATTTTGCCATCTTTGCTTCTCCTTTTGTCCTCTGCGATTCTTTCCAGCGCAGAATTTTCTTCTCTATTTCGATATCTCAATCCGATGGATCACCGCATCGCCGCTCAACGGGTTTCTCTCTCTGTAGTCAAACACCACTGCCGTCTCTCTTTCCGCCCCATCCCCGAGGACATCGATGTCAAACACTTCCATATGTGTCATATTCATCATCTGCCGGTAAGTATATCCCTCATATTCTTTGAGACAGAACGGTTCCTTTTGCTCTTTTTTGTAGAATTGGACGGCTTCTTCCTTCCACTGAACCGGATCTTTTGCCCAGACAGGTCGGCTTTTACTGTTTTCTCTCAGATACAAATCAAAAATCAGCCAATTCTCATACCACTTCTCACGCCCTGTTTCGAGGTCCAGGATAAAATCTCTGAGAATTTCGAACCTTGCCATGCGGGAATGGTTGATATGGTTCAACCCATTTCTCTCATAATACTCAGACAGCTTCAAGAACATTTCAAATGGCTGATCAAATTCCCTCTCCAGCGCCGCTATCGTGTGAGCAAACTGAAAACTGTTATAATATACCTCAACCATCTCCTCCACACCCTTCAGCGTCAGCAGCTCATCGTGACTAAGCCATCTCGTGAAAAGTACCTCATACTGCGGATGACTTCGATACACAATGCCATATTTTTCCGCATTTCGATGCATTTTCGAGCCTTTCAGCACTTTTAAAAATCCAAGCTGAAGCTGGTTAGGATGCATCTCATAAACTTCATTGAACGAACGAACAAAACTGTCATACCCCTCATACGGCAACCCTGCTATCAGATCGAGATGCTGGTGAATATTCTCAAAACTGTGAATCTGTGCCACTACGTTTTTCACTTTTTCTAAATTCATCACACGGTCGATCTCTTTGATGGTATCCGGATTTGTCGTCTGCACCCCGATCTCAAGCTGCACCAGCCCCGGGCGCATTCCCTGCAATACGCTCAGTTCCTCCTCATTGATCAGATCTGCCGCTATCTCAAAATGAAAATTTGTGATTCCATTGTCATGCTCTTTGATATAGTTCCATATCCCCATTGCATGGCGATGATTGCAGTTAAACGTCCGATCTACAAACTTGACCTGAGGTACTTTTCGGTCCAGAAAAAACTGAAGTTCCTTTTCCACCAGCGCCAGACTCCTCATGCGCACCCTCTTATCGATGGATGAGAGACAATAGCTGCAGGAAAACGGACATCCCCTGCTGCTCTCATAGTACACAATCTTATTCTCAAAGTCTTTCATATCCTGATACATAAATGGCAGTTCATCCATCTCCAGAAAATCTATTGACGGATTCGTCACGATCTGCCCTTGATTTTTCCAAAACGTAATTCCAGAAATCTCTTCAAGGCTTCCTTCCCCTTCGACATAATAATCCATCAGAGCGCGGAAACTGCGCTCTCCTTCTCCAGTCATCACCCCTTTTACCTGTCTCATCTCATCCAGAAAACATGCTGCGTCATAGGAGACCTCCGGACCGCCCACCCAGATGACCGTATCCGGCAAAAGTTTGGCAATCTCACCGATCAGCTCTCTGACCATGTCCATATTCCAGATATAGCATGAAAACGCAAGAAAATCCGGTTTTTTCTTATAGATTTCTCTCAGAATATCATCCACATAATGGTTGATCGTAAACTCTGCGATTTCGATCTGATCCCTGTATTTTTCTGCGTAAGCCCGCAGGCTGTAGACAGCCAGATTAGAATGGATATATTTTGCATTGACTGCACATAGTAAAACTTTCATCCTCTCTTTTCCCTTTCCGTGAATCCTTCTTCTCTTTGAAATAAGAAACGCTTCATCCCCTCTCGGTGAAAAAGCGTCTCTTCTATCATCATGCATTTACTTTTTCTTTTGTCTTAATCTTTGCTCTCCCTCGATCCAGAAGACCGTGACATTTGTCAAATTTCTGCTCCAGCACACGGTACAGTGTGCTCATCGCATCCATCAGCATCGGAGAGAAGTTCAATATTCCAAGCAAAATGATGACTGCGTTGAAATTCAGAGATTCCAGTTCCAGCAGATTCTGTCCCACGATCATACAGATCAGATAGATTGTCTGCATCGCATAGATCACCACCTTGCGGTACGCTGTCATCGGCGAGTATACTTTCTGGAGCGCTGTCATATAAGTCCATCCTGTTGTCAACACCACAACTGTTGTCAGCATATCTCGCGGGCAGTTCAGCCATTCCCCGATATACATCGCTGTGATCACCGTGATCGTGATCGTCAGTGCCGGCGGCGCTGCATTGCGCAGTACCTTCCGGAAGAAATGTTGATCAACCTTCTGGAAACTCGGCTCGATCGTCATCAAAAAAGTCGGTATCGCAACAGCACAGCCGTTGATGATTGAGAGTTGAATCGGCTCAAACGGATATGCGTGTCCGATCAGAATCGTCTCCAGTGTCAGCAACACTGAGAAAATCGTCTTGATCAAGAACATAGACGCTGACAGGCTGATATTGTTGATGACACGCCTTCCCTCATTCACAATCTCAGGCATTGCACTGAAATTGGAATCCAACAGTACCACATTCGCGCAGTTTTTCGCCGCATCGCTTCCCGATGCCATCGCCACGCTGCAGTTTGCCTCCTTGAGCGCAAGCACGTCGTTGACGCCGTCTCCCGTCATCGCTACGGTATGTCCCTGCTGTTTCAGCGCCACCACCATCTGCTTTTTCTGCTTCGGAGTCACACGACCAAACACAGTGTAATGCTGCACGGCATCTGCAATCTGTTCCTCCGTCTTGAGCAGTGTCGCATCAATGTATGCGTCAGCATTCTCCAGACCGACTCTCTTTGCGATCGCCGCCACAGTGACCGGATCATCCCCCGAAATCACTTTGACATCCACACCCTGCTCGCGGAAATATTCCAGTGTCTCGCTCGCCTCAGGACGAATCACATCACTCATCAAAATGATCGCCAGAGGCTCCATGTTTTTCGGCAGCTCGATCTCTTTTCGAACCTGCTCACAGTGTGCCAGCACAAGGATGCGGTATCCTTCTTGCGCTAATGCCTGACATTTTTGCTTCAACGCTTCCTGACCGTGCGGGAACAAAAACTGAACGGCTCCAATATAAAAACTGCCGTGCTCTTTGAATGCCACGCCGCTGTACTTTCTATCCGATGAAAATGGGATCGTGTTTTCCACTTTGTATGTGCAGATCGGTGTAAACCGCTCTTTGAGTGCATTTGCCGTCGCATTTTCATCACTCAAAGCTCCCATCATATTTCCCATGATCTGCTCCATATCATGGTTGCTGATTTTCGGTGAGCCCTGTATCAGCTGTTCACTCTCCACAGCCGCAAGTTCCGTTTTCTTTTCCTGATTTTTTTCTTTCTTGTCTTCAATCTTCAGCACATAATCCAAAATTTCCACGCGATCCACACAGATATTTCCCTCGGTCAATGTCCCGGTCTTGTCGAGGCAGAGCACATCTACCCTCGCCAAGGTCTCAATACAGAATAGCTCCTGGATCAAGGTTCGTCTCTGCGCCAGACGCAAAACGCCGAGCGTCATCGCAATACTTGTCAGCAACACCAATCCTTCCGGAATCATTCCGAGAAGCGCTGCAACCGTGTTGAGCACCGCCTCCTTCATGCCAACCTGTGTGATATAGTACTGTTTATAAAACAGACCGATTCCAAGCGGAACAATGATGACTCCTATCACCTTCAAAATTCGGTTCAGATTCTTTCTCAGCACAGAGTCATGTCTGCGGAACTGTTTTGCCTCTTTTGTGATCTGCTCCATGTAGTTATCTTCCCCCACATGGACCACTTTGCACAACGCCTTCCCCGATGTGACAAAACTTCCTGAAAAAAGTTGCATTCCTTCTTCCTTGTTCAGGGAATCAGATTCTCCTGTCAGCAGCGACTCATTGACCTCCACATGACCTTTCTGCACAATCGCATCTGCCGGCACCTGGTCACCTGCCTTGAGCACAATCAGATCGTCCAACACGATCTCATCAACATTCAATGTTACATACTTTCCACTTCTTACTGCCTGTATCTGGCTGGTCGTCAAAATTGCCAGATCGTCCAGCGTCTTCTTGGTCCTGATCTCCTGAATGATACCGATGACGGTATTGATCAGAATCAGAAAAATAAACATGGTATTTTTGAAAGATCCTACAGATAATACCATTATGAGAAGAATCAGGTTAATAATGTTGAAAAACGTAACTGTATTGCCCAAGATGATCTGTTTGTATGATCGGGTTGCATTGTTTGTCGTCTTATTGACCTTTCCTTCGTCTATCCTCTGCTGAACTTGTGCCTGGGTAAGACCGGTAATTTTTTCTTTTTTTCCTGCCATATATTCCTCCAATTTCTTCCCTTCCCCGCATGATGCGGGATATCCCACGCCTGTAACTTATCATAACGCAATTCTATAAATTTGGAAAGAGTAAATCTATTAAATTTCTATGCCTAATCTTAACAAATAGCAAAGTCGCTTTCCCTTGTTTTATTGACACTATTCTAAAAATGAGCTATGATAAATCTGATTGTAATGCATCCATTTTACTACTTGTTCTATTGCGGAAAACTCTATATTTACTCAAAATATTCTGTTTTCTGTCACTATTATTTTATTTTCAGGAGGATTTATGAACCGACAAGATTTTTCAGAGCTGGGAGAAGAGATTAAAAATCTGGTTCAGGACGCGATCGACTCCCAAAATTTTGATCAGCTCAGCCGCACCATCGGCGATGTGATCAACCAGACATTAAACGATGTAGGACAGACATTCAATGCCACCGTAAATCAGGTTGGAAAAAATATCAATGATACGATAGGGCACGTTGGCCAGAATTTCCAACAAGGATATTCCCGGAATTTTGATGCCTCGCGCCATTCCCATACACAAAAAAACTTTGACGCTTCGAGACCATTTGATGCAGGTAAACACTATACCGCTCAAAGTTCTGACAGTGCCAGAAATTTCGGCACAAATCGGGAAAAGGAGCCTTACTATCGCCCTTGGAAAGAGACGAAACGGCGTGAACCGAATGTAGCAGGTGCCTCTTTCCCCCCAAATCTCATAAAAAATTGTACTTCCCTGAAAATCGCCGGAACGGCGCTCGCAGCGACAGGTACTTCCTTTGCCGGAATTTTCGGTCTTGCCTTGATGATCGTTGCCATGGCGACACGACAATTTTCTGTTGCGACTGCGATTCTATCCGTCTTTTTCGGGGGCAGTCTTTTTATGTCGCTCACAGGTTTTTCCATGCGAAAGCGTCATCAGCGTTTTGAAGTCTATCTCCGCCATTTCAAAGGCAAAACATATGCTGCAATCCAGGATCTCGCTGATGCTGTCGGAAAATCAAAACGGTTTGTGGTGCGCGATCTCAAAAAAATGATTCAAAAGCGCATGTTTCTGGAGGGACACATTGACCGTCAGGGAACCTGTATGATGATCAGCGATGAGACCTATCAGCAATATCAGCAGACGCTCGAGAATGCAAAGATGCAGCAAAAGCTGCAAGATGATCAAAAAAAGCAAAAGGACACCGCAAAAAAAGCATCCGAAACTTCTTCTCAGAAAGAGGAATATCCGGAAGAAGTGCGAAAAATCATGGAGGAAGGCCATTCTTATATCGAAAAGATCCGAAAATGTAACGAAGAGATCCCTGGCGCAGAAATCTCAGCCAAACTCTCCCGTCTCGAGCTGATTGTGACAAAAATTTTCAGCCGTGTGCAGGAACAACCGGATTTAGCGCCTGATCTGAAAAAATTTATGGACTATTACCTTCCGACTACCTGGAAACTGATTGATGCCTACCGCGTGATGGATCAGCAGCCGATTCAGGGTGAAAACATCTCTTCCTCCAAAAAAGAGATCGAAAACACGCTCGACACAATCAATGAAGCATTCGAAAATCTGCTTGACAGTTTCTTCAAAGATACCGCCTGGGATATCTCAACCGATATCTCGGCACTCCAGATGATGCTGGCGCAGGAGGGGCTCACAAACCATGACTTTCCAGGTTCCAAAAAGAAATAAATTTACGATCATTACAAAATAATTACAAAAAGGAGGAACCTTGATGAGCAACGCATTTGAAAATTTTGACACCACACCTACTTTGACTTTTGATCCGCTTCCGCAGGAGACAAAAAAGCCCGAACCGCCTGCTGTACAGGAATCCGCACAGCCTGCTCTGACGGAAAGTATTCTCTCTGATGAAGAGCGGCAGATGATCAACCAGTTTTCAAAACAGATTGATCTGCACAACTCCAACGCTATCTTACAGTACGGCGTCGGAACACAGAAAAAAATGGCTGATTTTTCCGAAGCAGCACTTGAAAATGTCAAGACCAAGGAGTTAGGCGAGGTCGGTGACATGCTGTCACAAGTGGTATCAGAGTTGAAGGATTTTGACGCTGAGGAGGAATCAAAAGGATTTTTCGGTTTTTTCAAGAAGAGCAGCGACAAAATGGAGACGCTTAAGGCAAAATATACAAAAGCTGAATTAAATGTAAACAAAATTTGCGAGACACTGGAAAGCCACCAGATCACGCTGTTAAAAGATATCGCCTCTCTCGACAAAATGTACGAGATCAATAAGACCTATTTCAAAGAACTTTCCATGTATATTCTCGCCGGAAAGCAAAAACTTGAGGAAGTGCGCAGCACCGAATTGAGAGATCTGGTCGCAACGGCGCAGGCTTCCAATCTGCCGGAGGATGCACAGTCAGCAAAGGATCTGGAATCACTGTGTACACGTTTTGAGAAAAAGCTCCACGATCTGGAACTGACCAGAATGATCTCGATCCAGATGGCTCCACAGATTCGTCTGGTGCAGAATAACGACACGATGATGGTCGAAAAGATCCAGTCCACGATTGTCAACACCATCCCTCTCTGGAAAAGCCAGATGGTACTGACACTGGGTATTGAGCACTCCACTCAAGCCGCAAAGGCACAGCGTGAGGTTACGGATATGACAAATGAACTCTTAAAGAAAAATGCAGAACGCCTGAAAATGGTGACGATCGAGACAGCACGCGAATCTGAGAGAGGTGTTGTGGATCTCGAGACACTGAAACAGACAAATGCCTCTTTGATTTCCACTTTAGATGAAGTGATGAAGATTCAGTCAGAAGGTCACCAGAAACGTCTTGCAGCAGAGCAAGAGATGAACCGAATGGAAAATGAATTGAAACAGAAACTGCTGTCCATGCAGAAATAAAAAGGAATATTTAAAACGAATGGTGTATTTTTATCGTCTCCCCACAAAGGTCACGGAATGTTTTTGTCGGGACGACCTGAAAATACACCTGATTTTTTTATTGTAGTTTTCCATCTTTTTCTGCTTTTCTGCGTGCTCTGAGATATTCCTTTTCTTCTCGCGTCGTTCTCGTGGATTCCATCACTTTCTGTATCATTTTTTCGTAGATTTCCTGATCCATCTCTTCTCTTTTGACTCGTTTTTTTGTCTCCTCGGGAAATGAAATCCAACAGATCGAAAGCGCCCACGCGACTCCCATTTTTGCATAATACCCATCTGGGTGTAAAGTCACCAGGGCATCGATGGTTCGTTCAACCCATTCTTTATCTATGTAAAAATTTAACACCATCACTGCTGCAAAGCGGACCTCAAATTCTTTTTCAGATGAGAGATATGGCGTCACAAATTTCCAAAATCCTTCTCTGTCCTCTTTTACTTTCTTGAGCGTACAACACACACTGTCACAGACGGACCAATTGTCGATCTCGGTGAGAAAATGTACAATCCTCGCCAAAAATTCGTCCCATTCTATGTCTTTCGCATATCCGAGAATCATACCATAGACCATCGTCTCTTCCATGGAGCGGGAATCTTCTATGTTCTCGAGCAGATCTCTCCAGGCTCCCTTTGCAGCTTGTCTCGCAATTTTTCTCAAATGCGGTATCCTCACACCAAGGATATCTCTGACACCTGGAAGCAGTTTTTTTGAAAACTCCCGGTATTCCGGCTCTGCAAAGTCTTGCAGACGCGCGCGCAATTCTTCTTTTTCCATCGTAATCTGTATAGCCTCCATTTTCTATTTTCGCCACTTGTATGTTTTCCTTGTCAGTGATTTTGTTTTTCCAGATCCAGCAAATATTGCTTCAGCTTCAGACCTCCGCCGTACCCTGTCAGACTGCCATCTGCACCGATCACTCGATGGCACGGAACTGCGATCCAGACAGGATTGTTATGGTTTGCCATCCCCACCGCTCTTGCCGCCTTAGGATTTTCGATCTGTCTTGCAATCTCTCCATAACTTCTCGTCTCCCCATATGGAATCGTACGCAATGCCTCCCACACTTTTTTCTGGAAATCCGTTCCGATTAAGTCAATCGGAAAAGTAAATATTTTTCTTTTTCCTTCCAGATATTCCTCCAATTCCGCTGCCGCTTGCCGGACGATGCCATTTTCCACTCTTTCTCTTGTCCGCTCCAATTTCTCTCCGCCGAGAGCTATCTGCGTGATTCCTCGCTCACTCGCACAGATCCACACCTTCCCTATCTTCGTCTCATAGATCTGATATTCTTCCATCTTCCTTCCTCCTGACTTTTCCGATTTTTCTCGATACCTCTCCAGAGGTATCATTTTTGTTCTAAAGGATATACTACCATTGCTGCCACCTCTATTGCAAGGTGTACAGCACTCGTCCGTCATGCCCTATCTGAAAGCAAAGGAGAACTGTTATGTACGATAAAGACAAAAACAACCGTATCATCGATGAGTATGACTTTTTCTCTTCTGCATGCTCTTCAACCGACTGCACCGGATTGATTCCATCGGGAATCCAAAGTCTTGCACAGTGGGAGTATTACCGGGATCTCTATCCATTTGGAGTCCCTGATCTCTCCAGAGAGGATCGTTCACACTTCACTGAGTGACACACCATTTGCTTTTATGGCAGAAAAGAGACCGCGCAAAAAAATCCCCTGCGCGATCTCTTTTTTGCAAGTGGAGCTTCCATCAGAGGATTTTTATCCTTTGCTTTCTCTCCCAGAGAATATCGCAGAATAAAAGTCTGGAATCCCCTCGCATAAAATTCAAATGCCGGCGGCTCCGCCTCTCGATCGGAAAGTCTCGCATATGCACCGCCGGGGCAGAAAATAATCGTCGGTCTCAAGGTTCTGAGCGGAACCTATCTGATGCAACGCTCTTTTCTGTCCCTCTTTCTCAAAGATATCCCTGACACTCTATCCTACTTCTGACTCACGATCTTATAATATGTCCGCGCTGTCAGACTGTAAATCCACGCATATAAAAATGCAAAGGCAAGCGCTGTCACTGCCAGTATTTTCCGAAAGATTACAACATTGGTAAGTCCTAAAAACGTGAGTAATTTTTCCAGAATCGGGAAAGCAAATACCGAGTGAATCACTGCTACAACCAACGGCAGAAAAAACACGAGCAGAATCTGGCTGTGAATAGAGCGCTTTACTTCTCTGTGGCTCATCCCCACTTTCTGCATGATGACAAAGCGCTCCCGATCTTCATAGCCTTCTGATACCTGTTTATAATAGATGATCAGCACCGTAGCCATCAAAAACAGAATTCCCAGGAAGATACCGAGGAACAGCAAACTTCCATACATCGCATAAATATCCTTCCGATCTTCTTCCCGTGCGCTGACCGAGCATTGAACCATCTCCTCGTCACCTTTAAAATTTACCCCGGAAAGTTTTTCGAAAAGTCTCTGTTTCAATGCAATCTGTCTTTCTGGATCCACCCCCAAATCAAAGGCATCGTACCATTCCAAATCAGAGATATCGGATCGTATGGCACTATACATCTTTGATATCCGAAGCGCCGTGTCATAATCTGGAACGATGATTACATACACTTTTTCTACCACTGTGCCCAAAGAGCCTTCCAGTTCTAAGTCCTCCAAGACACGTTTTACCTGAAACCTTTCCTCTCCAATTTGAATCTCACCGTCCAGTTTTTCCCCTTTCATCGTGTAAAGCAAGACTTCCTCTTTCTCTAGCGTTTCTTGGTCGTTTGCCATCTGATTATAATCCTCCAGTGGAATCACCACCGCAAAGGTCAGATCGTTGATTCTGTCCAATCCTCCCGATGTATCCACTTTCTCAAACTTTCCATCTTTTTCACTCATAGTCAGATATGCCGCCTGATACGACAGTTCTTTCCGGATCTCCACCTGTTCCTGCGCCGCAGTTTCTGCGATCATCTCTTTCAATTTTGTCACTTGTTCTCTTGGAACATCATAGACATTGACTTCAATCTCGCGGCTGTATCGTTCCATCAGCATCTCCTCCACCCCACCATATAGACTGACCGTTGTGGAAACACACAGCAGTACACCTGTAGATAAGATACAGATATTTGCCAGCCCTGCCGC
This sequence comes from Robinsoniella sp., assembly GCA_022788205.1. Lineage (GTDB taxonomy): Bacteria > Bacillota > Clostridia > Lachnospirales > Lachnospiraceae > JAGZHZ01. The sequence continues at coordinate 25,489 of JALEVQ010000120.1, forward strand.
ATTCTGCTTCATCCGATAAATCATTCCGGAAACTGCGGTAAAATGTTTCGCCTGATAATAATATTTTTTATTCTTTCTGAGCATCTTCAGCACAACAATGCTTCCCGCTATAAACAGACAGTACGTCCCGATCATCACCAGAATGATCGCCACAAACAGCTCCGTAATCACTGCCACCGGATTTTCAACTGTCACCGCAATTTGATAGCCCCATGCCGTGCAGACAATCCCGATCACCGCCACAAGCCACTTTGCTTTTGGCTCCTTCTCACCCTGGTTTCCGCCTTTGAGCAGATCGATTGGCTTGGCAAGATGAATCTGGCGAAGTGTGTTCAGATACGAAAGCACAAAGATCACGTCAAACAAAATCATCGTATTTCTGATCGGAATCCATGATATGGAAACTCCAAACTGGACATCAAATCTTAATATGCGCAATAATAACAGATAAATCGCCTTGCTCAGTGCAGCTGCAAGACCAATTCCGATTGCCAGACTGATACCTGCTGTGTACACGGTCTCAAAAAAAAGTACGATCGCGATATGGCGTTTCTCCATCCCGAGAATATTATAGAGACCAAACTCCTTTTTTCTCTTCTTCACCAGAAAACTGTTTGTGTAAAACAAAAACAGCACCGCAAAAAAGCCGATGATTCCCACGCCCAAGTTTAAAAATATGCCAATCATATCTCCGATCGCAAGCCGTTCCAGACTGTCGCTTGAGGCAAGCATATGCATGATGCAGAACATTGCGATTGTGCCGATGCAGGAGAGCAGATACGGCACATACGTCCTGTAATTTTTTCTTATATTCGTAAACGCCAGTTTCACATAAAAGATACTATTCATGATGAACACCACCTGTCGCAATGATTGTCAGCGTGTCCGAAATCTGCTGATACATCTCCTGATTGCTCTGCATGCCGCGATAAATCTGATGAAACACCTCGCCGTCCTTGATAAACAGCACTCTCCGCGCATGGCTCGCAGCGCGCAGGCTGTGTGTCACCATCAAAATCGTCTGTCCTTCCCGGTTGATGTCATTGAAAATCTGCAGCAGTCCGTCAGCTGCTCTGGAATCCAAGGCCCCCGTCGGCTCATCTGCGAGTACCAGCTGCGGCTGTGTGATCAGTGCTCTCGCCACCGCAGCTCTCTGTTTTTGCCCTCCTGACACTTCATATGGAAATTTGTCCAAAATCTCCTCAATCTCCAGCTTCTTCGCAATCGGTATCAATCTCGCCTTCATCTCGTTAAAACTTTTTCCTGAAAGCACCAGAGGCAAAAAGATATTGTCCTGCAAAGAAAATGTATCTAACAGGTTGAAATCCTGAAATACAAACCCCAAATTCTCCCTTCGAAAAGCCGAAATCTCTTTCTCCTTTATTGTTACAATGTTCTTCCCATTGAGCTTCACCTCACCGGAGGTCGGTTTGTCAAGTGCCGCCAAAATATTGAGCAGCGTTGTCTTTCCCGATCCTGATTCTCCCATAATTGCAACATATTCCCCTTCTTCTACCGAAAATGTTACATTCGATAACGCCTGAACATGGTTCCCTCCAAACCGTGTTGTGTAAACCTTCTTTAAACCTTTTACTTCCAAAATCATCATGATTTCCTCCTATGCTTCCTTCCACCTTCTCTTACAGTAAACGGATATGACGCCTGACGGCGTCACCAGTGTCCGTACAGCCAGATGCGCAAGCGCCCTGTCTGCCGTTCACTGAGACTGGTCTTTTATAGTATACAAAAAAGGAAAATGCATCACCATAAGTTTGGCTTACATTTTCCCATACAACCTTACAATACAGTAAGGTTCCCTATCCCTATTTTTCCTATCGCTCCATTTTCCCTGTATATCTCTTATTCATATTCCAGTGAGATCGTCTCCAATCCTAAGATGACTCTCGTGCCTTTTCCAATCTCTGATTCAATCCATATTTTGTGTGACAGCCGCTCCATGATGCGCCTGCACAGATAAAGCCCGATTCCCGTCGAGCTATTCTGTTTTCTCCCGTTATACCCTGTAAATCCCTGTTCAAAGACACGCGGCACATCCTGGGCTGCAATCCCTATCCCGGTATCTTCGATCACAAGCTCCTTCCTCTGCTGGTCTAACAGATAAATCCTGATTTTCCCCTTCTGCGTATATTTGAGGGCATTTGAGAGGATCTGTTCCATCACAAAAAGCAGCCACTTTTCATCTGTGATCACCTTGATATCTACCCCTTCATATTCCAGGCGAATCTTTTTTCTGATAAAGAGTCGTGCATATTTTCGGATCGCCTGTCTGACAATGGAATCGAGGTCGCACTCTCGAATCTGATAATCCGAACTCTTTCCGCCAAGTCTGACATACTGCAGAGCCATATCCACATACTGTTCAATCCGAAACAATTCCATCAAAATTTCCCGCGTCTGCTCCGTGTCATCCTTAAGCAAAAGTCTCATCGCCGCAATCGGCGTCTTGATCTGATGTACCCACGTTGTATAATACTCCTCCATCTCATGATATGCTCTCTCTTTTTCCAGATCGCTGTCCTTTTTCTCTGTCAGAAGCAACTCTATCAGATCCTGATACTTTCTCTCCACCTCATCTGTCGTCATCGGAAATTCCTGTGTCCCGTACAAAATCTCCTTTTCAATTCTCTCTACACTCCGGTAATGCTGCGCATATCTGTAAAATCCATATGCTTCCATCACAATGACTCCTCCCAGGCAGAGCGATGTCCCATACACTGCTCCTTCCATAGGAAACTGATACACAAAAAAGATCATCTCAAACACAGCTATACAGAACAACAATATCGTCAGATTCTTCTTCTGCGTCCGCCAATACGCAATCCATAATCTCCTTTTTTTCATCTGTCTCACCGTCTCTTTCTGCTCAGCTATTCCACCAAATATCCGATTCCTTTTTTGGTCACAATAAAATTGACAAGTCCCACTGCGTCCAGTTTTTTGCGAAGCCGTGCCATGTTCACGGTCAACGTATTTTCATCCACATAGCTGTCCGTCTCCCACAGCCTTGTCATCAAGGTATCTCTCGACACTACCTTTCCTTTATTTTCCATCAAAATCTCTAAAATACGGTAATCATTCTTTGTCAGCTCTACCCGTTCCCCATAGTACGACAGGGAGGCATCTCTCGTATTTAAAATAGCGCCGCGGTGCTCGATCAGATTCATCTGTCCGGAAAAATCATATGTTCTCCGGATCATCGCCTGAATCTTGGCTGTCAGAACATTCATATCAAACGGCTTTGCGATAAAATCATCTGCTCCCATATTGATCGCCATCACAATGTTCATGTTGTCCGCTGCCGAAGATAAAAAAATGATTGGAACTTTAGAAACCCTGCGGATCTGCTCGCACCAATAATAGCCGTTAAAAAAAGGCAGAGAGATGTCCAACAGCACAAGCTGCGGTGAAAACGACACAAACTCTCTCATCACCTGCTCAAAATTCTCGATGATCTTCGTCTCATATCCCCAATTTTTGATCTGCACACTGATTTCTCTGGCAATCACACGATCATCCTCCACAATCAAGACCTTATACATCTCTGCTCTCTCCCCTCTCATTTATTTTCACATCTTTTTCTCCTATTCCCTCCATCTTGTCTCGTTTCTATTGATTTTTTATTATACTGGATTTTCTTTCTCGAATCAATGCAAAAGAAAAACAGAAACTCTGATCCTCTCTTTCCTGAGAATCAAAGTTTCTGTTTAAATGGTATTCTTTGATATGATTTATATTAAAAATTTCTCTGTCTCATTAGTGCTGTTCTGCTCTATCTTTATCTTATCAGCCGACTACTGTAAATGTCAGCCCGCCTGCGCTGCCCTGTGTTCCAATCATGCTTGTTCCTACCATTTTTACGGTCTTTGCGATGTAGTTATAAGTGGAAGGAGCTGCTTTCTTCAGTGCTGTCGGGTTTGTGTAGTAAAGCAGGAAGCATTCTGCGAAGTACTCTGACTGGGAGCTGATTGCATAGCTCTTATTTGTTCCAGGGAATTTTGCTTTCTCTTTTGCAAAAATCTGTTTAAACTGTGTTGTCTGATCCTGGTTTCCTGTCTTGTATGCTACATAATGTCCCACCTCATGGATCAGAACATTGATATTTCCATCTTTAATATCGATGCGGTTTCTCGCTGCATCATAGTATCCGTTTGCTTTTGCCTTCACCAGTTTTGAATCTGTAGAGTAGAGAACAATCTTTACCTTGTCGGTCTGCAGCGCTTTGATCACATTAGATGGAACTTTTCCGTTTAGCACAGTCGCTGCCACTACCTGGTTTGTCGGCACCGTCTTCACTGTCGTTGTCGTTTTGACGGTTGTCTTTACAGTCGTTGTGACGGTTTTGGTCTTTCCACTCATAACGGTTGTCACTGTTGTCTGTACAGTCGTAACTTTCTTTACACTCTTTGTCGATGTATTCGATAAAGCTGTGGATGTCTTTGTCGTCGTCTTAGATGTCTTGGAAGTCTTCACTGACGTTGTCAGTTTATAAACCTTTTTTGTCGTCTTTGTGGATGTCGATGTTGTCGTTGTCGTCTTTGTCGTGGTTGCTGCGTCTGCCGTCGAAGCATTTCCTAAAAATAACCCTGTACAAAGTGCGAGTGCTGCTACGGTTAATGTGATTTTTCTCCAAATTTCTTTCATGGTGAGTGCCCCTTTCCTCTTTTGACACCGCCATATCGAATTACCTGTAAATAAAAAAACTGTTTGGTGAGATTTCCCAAACAGCTGCGCTGAAAGCAAAGCGACCATGATATCTATCATATCCGCTCTCTTTTAAACAGATTGACTTCTGTCAATCAGGCAACCGGCTGTCATCATCTCTCGATCTTAGACCCTATGGCTTTGTGTCACTACCTTTCGATAGTTTTACTAACTATTGATTGTTTTCTTAAAATCCGCTTCCAGAATTTTCTCTGGTTTGTTATGGATGGTTAAGATCCAACCATTTTGAGGAAAAATAAAACCGCTTACTGTCTGTAAACGGTTGCACTCAAAATTTATGTAGAGGTTAACATGTCCATACACATAATCTATGCGGCAACCGGCTGTCATAGTCTCGCGACCTTAGACCCTTGGCTTTGCGTCCCTGCTTTTCAACAGTTTTGCCTTTAATTGGATGTTCGTAATGCTTTTCTGCCCTTCTACGCTTATTGTATGATAATTTAGGATTTCTGTCAATACTTTTTTTATTAATGATATTGTACAAAAAAATCTCGAATGAATTATTCGAGATTTGAGAGCACGAGACGGGATTCGAACCCGCGACCCTCGCCTTGGCAAGGCGATACTCCACCACTGAGCCACTCGTGCATATTTTTTGAGAGCGGGTGATGGGAATCGAACCCACGTATCTAGCTTGGAAGGCTAGTGTTCTACCATTGAACTACACCCGCATATTTAATTTTCCCAATCGGGGTGACAGGATTCGAACCTGCGGCC
>JALEVQ010000013.1 GCA_022788205.1 Robinsoniella sp.
TGTAGCTCAGCTGGATAGAGCAACGGCCTTCTAAGCCGTGGGTCGGGGGTTCGAATCCCTTCAGGCTCGCTGGATCGATAAATTGCGAAGTGTTTGATCCGACAAAGATGAATTGATGGTGGGTATAGCGCAGTTGGTTAGCGCGCCAGATTGTGGCTCTGGAGGCCCAGGGTTCGAGTCCCTGTATCCACCTTTACAGTGGGCTATCGCCAAGCGGTAAGGCACAGGACTTTGACTCCTGCATTCCGCCGGTTCAAATCCGGCTAGCCCAGCTAGACAGCAAAAGAAAACTTTCGCTGTTTTGAATGAGCAGAGAGACGGTCATATGATGCCGTATGAGGGTCCGGACAGTTTTTGCTGTTCGGATTTTTTGAGTATAATCTGAAAAAGAAAGAGTATGCGGTTGTGGCGGAATTGGCAGACGCGCTGGTTTTAGGTACCAGTGGGTGACCGTGTGGGTTCGAGTCCCACTAGCCGCATTGGAAATTCCTTGTGTTTACAAGGAATTTTTTTTATGGGTGCTTGGTGAAAAAAGGAAAGAGTACCATAAAAATAGAATAGATCAGGATAAAAAAGAAAAGAAAGATATGGACGTATATGGCATAAATATAGTATAATAAATACAAATATTTTTGATAAAAAATGACAAAGATTCTTTGATATTGTCAGATAGTGAAAGGAGGAATTTTATTAAAAAATAGATAAAAAAAGCGAAAAACAAGGATGATGAGGAAGGACGAGTTGAGGAAAGAAGGGTTGAAAATGAGTAAGATAGGGTGCGTTTCCAAAAGAAGCAAGATGATCCTGGGGGTATGGATTTGTTTATTCACATTTTTCATCGGTATTGGCGTGCAGGCATCAGAGTTACGAAAAAACATTTTTTTGCAGGAGCCACAAATTGTGTCGGTCAGTGCACCAGAGAATGTGACGACAGCACTTCGTATCACATGGAAGCCGGTTGCGAATGCAGATGGATACATTCTCTATAGAAAGACAGGATACAATTCCGAGTGGGAGAGAATAAAAAAAATAGCTGGTCAGTCGCAGAGTTACTATTCCAATATTAAACTGGAACCGGGAAAAAAATATACGTATACGGTACAGGCTTTCTGCAAAGTAGATGGAAAAGTATACTACAGTAAAAAAGAAAATAACCAGTTATCTGCCGTGACACATTTGAAGACACCTGCCCTGAAAGCTACGAGAAGCGTTTCGGGAAAAGAGATTAAAATAGCATGGGAAACTGTGCAAAACGCAACGGGATATCGGATCTATCGAAGAGAAGAAGGCATAGGATGGCGTCTGATTGATACAGTGAGTTGGAGTACAGATGGTTCTATTGTGGATTCGCATGTACAATTGGGGAAAAAGTATTATTACACAGTGAGAGCGGTTTGTTCGTGGGATGGAAAAACGTATATGAGCGGATATGATCAAAAGGGGATTCTTGGGCAGTTATTGTTAGTCACCCCTCAGGGCTTCAAGGTATGTTTTAGAGGAAACGATGTTGTAGTGACATGGATGAAAAGTGCCGGAGCAGACGGTTATGTCGTTATGCGCAGTACACAGCCTGACGGTACGTACAAAAAAATAAAAACGGTTCAAGGGATGAATTCAAATCTGTATTTGGATACTTCTACAGCAAACGACTCTGCTTATTATTATAAGGTACGTGCATTTAAACAGGTGAATGGGAGATTTGTATACAGTAAATATACAGAGGCGAAATCTATATCAAAAAAGATGATTGAAATCATGGATTATATTCCGAAACAATATAATAGAGAAGAAATCGTCGAGGGAATGAAACAGATTACACAGAAAATAGGGGGAAGTTTAACACTGGGAACGGAGATCGCATTGTTGAACCTAACGAATGCAAGGATCTGGCATCCTGGACTTAACAATGTCAAACTTTGGGTAGTAAATGCAGGAAACAACTGGATCACACTTTTTGGCATACAGATAGGGGACACAGAGGCGACAGCGAAAGGAAAATTGCTGGCGGTCGGTTTTAAAGAACACGAAGCAGATAAAGAGGGATATAGCTTTGGGTATCATGATGGAAAAATAGAATTAGAAATCTGTCTGAAAATCAAAAACGGAAAATTATCTGGCTATGAGATGGCTCAATATGCACCTGTGATCTAAACAAAATTTGATATGGAAGATAAAATATTACAAAAAAATTAAAAAATATATGAAAAAGGCAAAACACGATGTCGAATAATTTCGGGAAATCTTGGGAAAAATAGAAAATATGAAAGGATAAGTCGAAACTTGACAAAGAAACAAAAATGTAATATAATTGTAACAAAATTTTCGAAGTGTTATGTTTGAGGTTGCACTTTATTCTAACTTGTCTCAAGGACAGATAAGCCAGAAAGAAAGGAAGAAAATGGAGAAAATGAGTGTAGAGATCGATGATTTATATTATAGCACTATCGAACAGCAAATTTGTTCTTTCTTTGACATGGGAGAGACGATGACAAGTATGAAAAAAATGGAGTGCGCGGAGGACTGCTACGGGAGATGTACAATCCACGGCTCAAAAAAGATGGGAAGATTTTCCATCCATATTAAAAAGTTAAAAACCGGGAAATATCGTCTAGTAGCCAATTGCTGTGACATATATCGTGTGTGCTGAAAAATAGCATCTTTCAGATCCAAAGGAATTTACTTTTGGGAAAGAAAGATGCTTTTTTAATTGTTGGCTAGAGCAGACCGAGCAGAAAACGCAGCGTGTCTGCAGTGATATTATCTGGGGCGATGGCTTCCACGGGTGCACGATGGCGTCCACACGCCAAGTCGAACGGAATGGCTTTCCATGCTTTTATTCTTATAGAAGTTGTGCTATAATGAGAAAATATACGAAAAAAGGAAAGACATCATAATGTCTTTCTGAGTTTATACATAGGAGGCAGAGGATGAACTGGATTCAGATTTTATCCGGTCCTGCTATCGGTGCAGTGATCGGATATTGTACAAATTATATTGCAGTTAAAATGTTGTTTCGACCGTTGAAACCGATTAAGATAGGAAATTACACACTGCCTTTCACTCCTGGTATCATACCAAAGGGGAAGGACAGACTTGCCAGAGCACTTGGAAAAGCCGTCGGTGAGGAACTACTGACAAAGAAAGACATGGAAGATGCCTTGCTCGCTGATGAGATGAAACAGATGGTGAGAGACAGCGTGGCTGTCGGCATTGAAGAGGATCAGAAGACGATTGGACAGCATATAGAAGGATGGATGACTCCAGAAAAGGCAAAAGAGTGGAATGTGAGGATGGTGGATCTGGTGTCAGAAAAAATTGTGAACGGTCTTCAGAAGATGGGGATTGGTGAGCTGATCGCTCGGGAAGGCGGAAGGATCATAAAGGAGAAGACAGAGGGTACTTTTTTGAGCATGATGATCAATGACAACCTGATTCAGAGCATTGTGACTCCGGTTGGGGAAGAGGCAGAAAAGTATCTGGAAGTTCATGGGACGGAAAAGATCAAGCCGATTGTGGAGAAAGAAATCTGTCACCTGGAAGAAAACAGGATAGAAGCAGTTCTGGAAGGCGTGGGTACAGATGCAAAGCAGATTGGAAGTCTTGCAGAGAATGTTTATGAAGAGATTGTCAGAAAAAAAGGACAGGATATCATAGGAAAGATCCATGTCGCAGAGATTGTGGAACAAAAAGTTCAGCAGATGGATGTGCTCGATCTGGAAAAGCTTCTTCTGTCAATCATGAAAAAGGAATTGAATGCAATTGTGAATCTCGGTGCGGTGATCGGATTTGTGATTGGGTGTGTGAATCTGTTGTTCTGACCGGAACTGCCCGGTTCAGATCAGCAGAAAATTTTGTGCAAAAGAAAGGCTGTAAAACATGAGATTATATGAGAAAGATGCGTATCAGACTACCTTTTCGGGAAAGGTTCTTTCCTGTGAGGAGGATGGAAAACAGTGGAAAATTTTGTTGGATCAGAGTTGTTTTTACCCGGAAGGAGGAGGTCAGCCTTCGGACAGCGGAGTGCTCGCACAGGCAAAGGTTTTAGATGTGCAAGAGAAAAATGGAGAGGTTATACACTGGACAGACCGCCCTTTGGAAGTGGGCAGACAGGTGGAAGGGAAGATTGACTGGGATAGACGCTACCATTTTATGCAAAATCATACAGGGGAACATCTGGTGTCTGGACTGATCCACAAAAAATATGGATATGAGAATGTGGGATTTCACATGAATGAGGAAATGGTCACGATTGATGTGGGGGGTGTCCTGACCCAGGAACAGTGTGATGAGATAGAGAGACAGGCAAATGAGGAGTTACATAAGGGTAGAGAAATCGAAATTTTTTATCCATCAAGGGAAGAACTGGAAACGATTGCTTACCGGAGCAAGAAGGAAATTCAGAGTCAAGTGCGAATTGTAAGAATCCCAGAATGCGATACATGTGCCTGCTGTGGAAGTCATGTAAAAAATACGCTGGAGATCGGGCTGATCAAGCTTCTGACCGTGCAGCATTATAAAAGCGGAGTGCGTATCACGATGCTCTGTGGAAAAAAAGCATTTGAGGATTATGAGAGAAAGCACAAAAGTGTGATGGAGATTTCAAGAATGCTCTCCGCAAAGCCGGAAGAGACCTCTGCGGCAGTCGGACACCTGAGAGAAGAAAATCAAAATCTTAAGCAGAGAGTCGGACAGTTAAGACAGCTGCTTCTTGAGGCAAAGGCAAAGATGATACCAGAAAATCAGAAAGAAATTTTTCTGTGTGATGAGAATCTCGAGGCATCTGATCTGCGCCACATGATCAATGCGCTGATTCAAAAAGGAGATCATGTTATGGTTCTTGCCCCGGCAAAAGATGCGATGTTCTACTATGCAGCTGCGAGCAGGGTGATGGACAGCAGACAGATCAGCAAAGAGCTTGCACAGCGATTTGGAGCAAAAGGCGGCGGCTCGGCACAGATGGTACAGGGAACGATCAGCGGTGAGATAGGTCAGATTGAACGCATGTTTTGTGAGATTGTAAAAAGAGACGAGTGACAAGGAAGTACGGAGGAGAGCTTATGTTAAAGATAGGATGCCATCTGTCAAGCTCAAAAGGCTGGGAAGCCATGGGACGTGATGCACTGAAAATCGGGGCGAATACCTTTCAGTTTTTTACGAGAAATCCGAGGGGGAGCAAAGCAAAGGCGCTGAATCTGGATGATGTGGCAAAATTGAGAGAGCTGATGGAGGAACATGGTTTTGCGAAGATTGTCGCTCATGCCCCATATACCTTAAATGCATGCTCACAGGATGAGAGAATACGGGAATTTGCGAGAGAGACAATGGAAGATGACTTGAAGCGAATGGAGTCTTTGCCCGGAAATTACTATAATTTCCATCCGGGAAGCCATGTACAGCAAGGGTCAGAGCGGGGGATTATCCAGATTGCGGATCTGCTCAATGAAATTTTGCAAAGTGATCAGAAGACGATAGTGCTGCTTGAGACAATGGCAGGGAAGGGCACGGAGGTCGGCAGATCTTTTGAAGAATTGCAGGCGATTCTGGAGCGTGTAAAGTGTAAGGAAAAAATGGGGGTCTGCATGGATGTGTGCCATGTCCATGATGCGGGGTACGATGTGGTGAACCATCTCGATGAGGTATTGGAGGAATTTGACCGGATTGTCGGTTTAGAGCGGTTGAAGGTGATTCATCTTAATGACAGCAAAAATCCTCTGGGAAGCCATAAGGATCGCCATGAGAAAATCGGAGAGGGATTTCTTGGACTTGAGGCTATGGTGCGCATTGTGCGCCATCCTGTTTTGAAGGATTTGCCTTTTATTCTGGAGACGCCAAATCAGTTGGACGGATACGAGAGGGAGATTCATCTGCTGAGAGAGGCATCATGTTAGACATCGGCAAAATTGTGACATCTATAAAATATGCTTGACAAATGGAAAAATAAGGGGTATAGTATAGATGTCAATAAAAAGTTCCGGTTGCTGACGGATAATTGTAGAGTACTACAGTGTGATCGGAATGAGATAGTGTCGACCGTCTGGACAGCATTCAAAAATAAAAAATGTTGTCTTTTTTTATTTGACAGGCTCGCTTTTTTCATCTGACAGCCGACATAGTCGGCAGCAAGCAAAAATGAATAAAAACTGTTTTTTATAAGGTAGAGTAGATGTCATGCGTAAAGTGTCACAGAAGAGGAAGAATTTCTGCGAACGAAGGATTGCCCGCGTCGTGATATCGCTTCCGCTACTGCGCGAAAGGAAAGACATACTTTTTTGCGCAGTTTTTTATTACCATTTTTTTGAAAAAATAGCCAAAAATACAAGGTTTATATGAAAAAAATTGTAAGAAAAGACGAAAGACGTACCTAACTGCGAAAAGCAGTAGAGATAGAAAGGAGATTTTATTATGGGATACAAATCAGATATCGAGATTGCACAGGAGACACCTATGTTGCCGATCACCGAGATCGCAGAGAAAGCTGGCATTGATGAGAAATACTTGGAGCAGTACGGCAAGTACAAAGCAAAAATCGATTACAACTTACTCAGAGAGACTGATGCCAAAGACGGCAAATTAATCCTGGTGACAGCAATCAACCCGACACCGGCAGGAGAAGGAAAGACAACGACAACGGTTGGTCTTGCAGACGCAATGCAGAAGATGGGAAAAAAGGTTATGGTTGCTCTTAGAGAGCCATCCTTAGGACCGGTATTCGGTGTAAAAGGTGGAGCAGCAGGCGGCGGATACGCACAGGTTGTTCCTATGGAAGACATCAACCTGCATTTCACAGGTGACTTCCACGCAATCGGCGCAGCAAACAACCTGCTTGCAGCGATGATTGACAACCATATTTTCCAGGGCAACGCTCTGAATATCGACCCGAGAAAGATCACATGGAGAAGATGTGTGGATATGAACGACCGTCAGCTTCGTTCTGTTGTTGATGGTTTAGGCGGAAAGACAAACGGAATGCCGAGAGAAGACGGATATGACATCACAGTTGCATCCGAGATCATGGCAGTTCTGTGTCTGGCAAATGATATCACAGACTTAAAAGAGAGATTATCCAGAATCATCATCGGATATACATACGGAAAAGCATCCGAGCAGAAACCAGTTACGGCAGGTGACTTACACGCACAGGGCGCAATGGCAGCACTCCTGAAAGATGCGCTGAAACCAAACTTAGTACAGACACTGGAGCATGTACCGGCAATCGTACACGGCGGACCATTCGCAAACATCGCACATGGATGTAACTCCGTAACCGCAACAAAGATGGCATTGAAACTGTCTGACTACACGATCACAGAGGCAGGATTTGGTGCAGACCTTGGAGCAGAGAAGTTCCTGGATATCAAGTGCCGTATGGCAGGACTGAAACCAAATGCAGTGGTAATCGTTGCAACGGTTCGTGCTCTGAAATACAATGGCGGCGTTGCGAAGGCAGACCTGAACAACGAGAATCTGGAGGCACTGGAGAAAGGACTTCCAAACCTGTTACAGCATGTAAGCAATATCAAGAATGTATATGGGCTGCCATGTGTAGTTGCAATCAATGCATTCCCAACTGATACAAAAGCAGAGCTGGATCTGGTAGAGGAAAAATGTAAAGAGCTGGGCGTAAACGTAGCACTGTCTGAGGTATGGGCAAAAGGCGGCGAAGGCGGACTGAAGCTGGCTGAGGAAGTGATTCGTCTGGTAGAAGAGCCAAGCGACTTCCACTTCTCCTATGAGCTGGAAGGAAGCATCGAGGACAAGTTAAATGCGATCGCTACCAAGATTTACCATGCAGACCGTGTTGTCCTGACAGCAAATGCACAGAAACAGGCAAAAGAGTTAGAGGCACTTGGATTTGGCAATTGCCCGATCTGTGTGGCAAAGACACAGTACAGCTTCACAGACGACCAGACAAAACTGGGCGCACCAAAAGGATTTGAAATCACGGTAAGAAATCTGAAGATCTCCGCAGGAGCAGGCTTTATCGTAGCATTGACAGGAGAAATCATGACAATGCCAGGACTGCCAAAAGTACCAGCAGCAGAGAGAATCGATGTAGATGAGACAGGAAAGATTTCTGGACTGTTCTAAATAAGATCGAAACGATACCTCAAAAGAAGAATGCCATCTGTATCTTAAGAGAATGGCGCTCTTTAGATGAGAGGGTGCATGGACTGCGGGGGAAGATCACTTTGCCCCGCAGTTTTTTGAAGGCAGACTGTCTCAGTCTTTGCCTTTATGCAGAAGCAGTGGGGTGGATTGGGAATGTCCACTTTACGAAAAAGTAAACATAGAAGGAGATAGAAAGATGGGATTTTCAACAGTACCGTGCAATGAATTTGTAGAAGTATTGGCTTCCAAAGCACCAGTTCCAGGCGGCGGCGGTGCATCAGCTCTGGTCGGAGCGATCGGAACCGCACTTGGAAATATGGTGGGAAGTTTGACTGTCGGCAAGAAGAAATATGCAGATGTGGAAGAGGAAATGTGGGCGCTGAAGGCAAAAGCAGATCAGCTTCAGAAAGATCTTTTACGTCTGATTGAGAGAGATGCAGAAGTATTTGAGCCACTGTCAAAAGCTTACGGCATGCCAAGGGCAACCGAGGAAGAGAAAGCTGAGAAAGCGCGTGTGATGGAGATTGTCTTAAAAGACGCATGCTCTGTTCCGATGGAGATCATGGAGAAATGCTGTGAGGCGATCGACATTATTGTAGAGTTCGCAGCAAAAGGATCTGCCCTGGCAATCAGTGATGCGGGTGTTGGAGTTGCATTCTGCAAGGCAGCTCTTCAGGGTGCAAGTCTGAATGTATATATCAATACGAAGTCAATGGCAAACAAAGAGTATGCCGCTGAATTAAACGCAAAATGTGATGCAATGCTGGAAAAATACACAAAGATTGCCGATGAAGTGTTCGCAAGTGTGCTCGGCAGACTGAAATAAGGAGGAACTTGAAAATGGCAAAACAGTTATTGGGAAAAGAAGTAACCGCAGCTTTAAATGAGAGAATCAAAGCGGACGTTGCTCTGTTAAATGAGAAAGGAATCACTCCGACTCTGGGAATTATCCGTGTAGGTGAAAATGGAAGTGATATCTCTTACGAAAAAGGTGCGACAAAAAGATGTGAGACATTAGGTGTAGCATGCGAGAAAATTTTACTTCCAGCTGATGTATCTCAGGAAGAATTACTCGCTGTGATCGATAAAGTAAACAAAGATGATCACATCCATGGAGTTTTGTTGTTCCGTCCTCTTCCAAAACATTTGAATCAGTCAGTGATCGAGAATGCATTGGATCCTGCAAAAGACGTAGACTGTATGACAGACGGATCCATGTCTGGCGTATTTACAGGAAAGAAAGTGGGATTCCCTCCATGTACACCACAGGCTTGTATGGAGATTCTTGACCACTATGGAATCGACTGCACAGGTAAAAAAGCAGTTGTCATCGGAAGAAGTTTAGTTGTAGGAAAACCAGCTGCAATGATGCTGGTGAAGAAAAATGCAACGGTAACGATCTGTCATACAAAGACGGTAGATATGCCGTCTGTTGTCAAAGAGGCAGACATTGTGATCGTGGCAGCAGGTCGCGCAGGCGTTGTGGATGACACCTATTTAAGAGCAGGACAGACTGTGATCGATGTGGGAATCAACGTAAATGCAGAAGGAAAACTTTGCGGAGATGTCGACTTTGCAAAGGCAGAGCCAATCGTAGATGCAATCACTCCAGTTCCAGGAGGAGTGGGAAGTGTGACAACATCCGTACTCGTTGGTCATGTGGTAGAAGCTGCAAAGAGAAAATATCTGTAAAAAAGATCGCCTGCATAGCAGGCATATTATAAAAAAATGTTCCGAAAAACAACAAAATGCTTTTCGGAACATTTTTTTTGCGATATGCGTCTTTTCTTTCTAACTTTAGGTTTTATCAGTCTAATTCAATTTCGGACAACTCTGCAGGTGGCAGTTTGCGGCTGGAGGATGCGACAAATTTTTTGAGTGCAGTGGACGAATCCTTCCATGCTACATTAGTACCAGCTCCCGCCATACAGCCTCCTGGGCATGCCATACCTTCGATCAGGCAGTTCTTTACCTTTCCAGCCTTTGCGAGCATCAGTGTCTTTTTACATTCTGCAAGTCCTTCTGCATGTTCAATGTGGACAGGCACGTCTGGATGATATGCTTTCAGACATTCTTCGATAGCGTGGGATACTCCTCCGGCGACAGCGTAACCCCTTCCGGCGGCAGTCGCATCGTGGAAGGAGGAATCACCCTGGATGTTTTCAAGATCGATTCCTTTTGCCTCAAACATACAGCCTAATTCTTCAAAAGTGATGACAAAATCGACATCACTGCGGACATCCGTGCGGGATGCCTCAAGTTTTTTAGAAGCACAAGGACCGATGAAGACAACGTGAGCATTTGGATGTTCTTTTTTGATGCTGCGCGCGGTTGCAACCATCGGCGTCAATTCCTGGGAAATGTTCGCAATCATGCCAGGGAAAAATTTCTTTGCCATCATGGACCAGGAAGGACAGCAGGAGGTCAGCAGAAATGGAAGTTCACCGGTTGCCACTTTGTCTGCGTAGTGGTGTGCCTCAGAGACAGCACCAATGTCAGCGCCGAGTGCCACCTCATAGACATTGGAAAAGCCAAGCTCCAAAAGAGCAGCTTTCAGCTGCCGTGCTGTGACATTTGGTCCGAATTGTCCGATGAAGGCCGGTGCCAGTTCCGCAATGATCTCCTGACCTTCCTTCAGGGCATGGGCAAGCTGGAAAATCTGAGATTTATCCGAGATGGCGCCAAATGGACAACTAACCATACACATGCCACAGGAGACACATTTTTCATTGTTGATCAGGGCACGTCCCTGAGAGTCGCTCTCAATCGCATTGACACCGCATGCCTTGGCGCATGGACGTTCTTTCTTGGAGATAGCGTCATATGGACAGACCGCTTTGCATTTTCCGCATTTGATACATTTTTCCTGGTCGATAGTGGAGTGACCTTTGACAATCTTGATAGCGCCTTTTGGACAGACTTCTGCGCATGGGTGAGCGACACAGCCGCGGCACATATTGCTGACTTCATACTGATTAGGCTCACAGGCATCGCACGCGGAAGGAATGACCTGCATCAGAGGTGGTTCATAATATTTTTCGTTGATGTTGCTTGCCTCAATACCGGAAGTAATATGTACCGCCTTGTTTTCAGGGCGAAGCGACATGCCCATGGCAAGACGGACACGCTCGCTGGCAACAGCACGTTCACGGTAGATACTCTCGCGATACGTCGCACGTTCCTGGACGATATGGTAAGGAATCGCTTCGATATCGGCGATTAAGCTTTCAGAAGTAGAATTAAAGCCGACTTTGGCAATTTCAGTGAATACTTTACGTCGGATTTTTCTGACAGGTGTGTTTAGTCCTCGCATTTTGTTAACCTCTTTCTATCTTTTTATAAACATCATATAACAAAATATGAAAAAGCGCAAGTAAGAGAGAATGAGAAGTAATATGCAGGGGGAAAATCAGAAAAATGTCAAAAAAAGGATCGTTAAATTATCTACTTTTGGTAAAATGTTGTAAAAAAAAAGAAAATATATTATAATGATTGTACATTATGTAGACGAAAGTCTGGCTATGTAAAATATGAGCAATGGTTCTATATCTGTTATCCGCGAAACACATTTCAGGGCAGAGAGAAGAAGACTTCGCAATGATAATTGCCAGATACGAGCCGGTTGCAATCTAAAAATGTGGAGGAGGAAGTAGTATGCTTGATCAGTCTTATTATCAGAAGACAGATGAAATCATTGAGCACTATGGAAGGAAAGCAAGCTCATTGATTCCTATCATGCAGGATATCCAGGGAGAATATCGATATCTTCCGGGAGAACTGCTGAGCTATGTGGCTAAGGAGATCGGAGTAAAAGAAGCGAAAGCGTACAGCGTGGCAACCTTTTATGAGAATTTTTCTTTTGAGGCAAAAGGAAAATATATCATCAAAGTGTGCGATGGAACAGCATGTCATGTGAGAAAATCAACACCAATTCTGGAGGCATTGTTCAAAGAGTTGGGTCTGAGTAAAAAGAAACATACGACCGATGATATGCTTTTTACTGTAGAGACCGTATCCTGTCTTGGAGCTTGTGGACTTGCGCCGACCATGATGGTCAATGAAGAAGTTCATCCAGCTATGACCCCGGAAAAAGCGATTGAGTTAATTCACGAATTGCGAGGTGACGCAAAATGATGATTGAGAGCAGAGAGGATTTATTAAAAAGTAAGGAAGAAGCGAAAAAAGTGTTAGAATCATACGACTGCCGGATTCTGGTCTGTTCAGGAACAGGATGTATCGCTACAGGATCGCAGAAGATATATGAGCAGTTTTTGGAGATTACAAAGGATCATCCGGAAGTGAGCGTTACTTTTGGACCGCATGATGAAAAAGAGCATGTCGGGGTGAAAAAGACAGGATGTCAGGGAATCTGTGAGTTGGGACCTCTCGTGAGGATCCAGAAAGGCGATCGTGTTGTACAGTATACAAAAGTACAGATCAAAGACTGTGAAGAGATTTTTGAGCGCTCTGTCCTGAAGGATGAAGTGGTGGAACATCTCCTATACAAGCAGAAGAACAATGTTTATACGAGTCCTGATGAGATTCCGTTTATCGCAAAACAGACGAGAATTGTTCTGGAAAACTGTGGTAAATTTGATGCGGAATCGGTTGATGAATATATGGCTAGCGGTGGATTCTCAGCTTTGATCAAAGCGTTGTTTGAGATGACACCAGATCAAGTTGTGGCAGAAGTAGATCAGTCCGGTCTGCGAGGAAGAGGCGGCGGTGGATTCCCTGCTGGAAAGAAATGGAAACAGGTGGCGAGACAGAAAGAAAAAGTGCGCTACGTTGTGTGTAACGGAGATGAGGGAGATCCAGGAGCATTCATGGATGGCTCCGTGATGGAGGGAGATCCATATAAATTAATCGAAGGTATGATGATTGCGGCTTATGCAGTGAGTGCTCAGGATGGATATATTTATGTGCGTGCAGAGTACCCGATGTCAGTGGCGAGACTGCGCCACGCGATCAAGGAACTGGAAGAGCGCCATCTCTTAGGAGATCATATTCTTGGAACAGATTTTTCTTTCCATATGCATATCAACCGCGGAGCAGGAGCTTTCGTCTGTGGTGAGGGAAGTGCACTGACAGCTTCCATCGAAGGAAATCGCGGTATGCCGCGTGTAAAACCGCCTCGCACAGTGGAAAAAGGTCTCTGGGAGAAACCAACTGTCTTAAACAATGTAGAGACGTTTGCGAATGTTCCGAAGATTATCTTAAATGGCGCACAGTGGTATCGCTCTATTGGAACAGAGGGAAGCCCGGGAACAAAGACGTTCTCACTGACTGGTTCGATAGAAAACACAGGACTGATTGAAGTGCCTATGGGGACAACACTGCGGGAGATTATCTTCGATATCGGAGGTGGTCTGAAGGCAGACGGAAAGTTCAAAGCTGTTCAGATTGGCGGTCCATCTGGCGGATGTCTGACAGAAGAACATTTGGATGTACCTCTTGACTTTGATTCTGTAAAACGCTTTGGCGCCATTGTAGGTTCCGGCGGACTTGTTGTCATGGATGAACATACTTGTATGGTGGAAGTGGCGCGCTTCTTTATGAGCTTTACTCAGAGAGAGTCTTGCGGAAAATGTGTACCTTGCCGTGAGGGAACGAAGCGCATGCTGGAGATTTTGGAGAAGATTGTTGCTGGAAAAGGAGAGATGGAAGATCTCGATAAACTGCAGGAACTTGCCGAGATGGTGAAAAATATGGCACTTTGCGGTCTTGGAAAGAGTGCACCACTTCCTGTTTTGAGTACCCTGCGCACTTTCCGCGATGAGTACGTAGAGCATATCGTGGATAAGAAGTGCCGTGCAAAAGTATGTTCCTCCCTACGCCGATTTATCATTAATCCGGAGTTCTGTAAAGGATGTGGCAAATGTGCGAAGAACTGTCCGGTCGGAGCAATCACGGGTGTTCGCAAAGAATGCTATCATATCGACAATTCACTGTGTATCAAGTGTGGAGCTTGTAAGGAGAATTGTGCATTTGATGCAGTTTATGTAGAATCGTAAAAGGGGGATCTGTATGGGAACAATGATCATTGACGGTAGAAAAGTAGAATTTACCGATGAAAAAAATGTCCTTTCCGTGATCAGGAAAGCGGGCATTGATATACCGACACTTTGTTATCACTCTGAACTGTCTACCTTCGGCGCATGCCGTCTCTGTACGGTGGAGGACGACAGAGGAAGAACATTTGCCTCCTGCTCTGAGGAGCCAAGGGATGGCATGGTGATTTACACAAACTCAGGAAGAATCAAGAAATATCGAAAATTAATCGTAGAGCTTTTGCTTGCTGCACATTGCAGAGATTGTACGACCTGTGTAAAAAGTGGTGTGTGTAAGCTGCAGGATTTGGCACATCGTTTTGGTGTGACGAATGTACGCTTTGAGAATACGAGAGAAGTGCGCCCGATCGACATGAGCTCACCGGCAATTGTGCGTGATCCAAACAAGTGTATTCTCTGTGGAAACTGTGTGCGCGTGTGCGAGGAGCTTCAGGGTGTGGGAGCACTTGGATTTGCGTTTCGTGGGACGGATGCCATGGTCATGCCGGCATTCGATAGACAGATCACGGCGACAGACTGCGTCAACTGTGGTCAATGTCGGGTATTTTGCCCGACAGGTGCAATCAGCATCCGCAGCAATGTAGATGAAGTATGGGATGTACTTGCAGATCCGAATGTGCGCGTTGTCGCACAGGTGGCGCCTTCCGTTCGTGTCGCAGTGGGAGATGCCTATGGTCTTCCAAAAGGGCGCAGTGTGATGGGCAAGATCGCAAATGTTTTGCATCGCATGGGATTTGATGAAGTGTATGACACGGCATTCAGCGCAGATTTGACAATCATGGAAGAGTCTGCAGAATTTTTGGAGCGTGTACAGGCAGGAGAAAAACTGCCGCTTCTGACGTCCTGCTGTCCGGCATGGGTGAAGTTTGTAAAAGACCAGTATCCAGAATTTTTGGACAATGTATCGACTTGTCGTTCCCCGCAGGGAATGATGTCAGCGCTGGTGAAAGAGTATTACCGAGATCCAGAACATGGCGCAGGAAAGAAGACTGTGATGGTTTCGATTATGCCATGTACAGCGAAGAAAATGGAGGCAAACAGACCAAACAGCTTCACAAAGGGTGAGAAGGATACCGATATCGTGATCACAACGACAGAGCTGATCAATATGATCAATACCTCTGGAATCGATTTCGCTTCTCTGGAGCCAGAGGCAAGTGATATCCCATTCGGATTTGGATCCGGTGGCGGCGTGATTTTTGGTGTGACAGGAGGTGTGACGGAAGCCGTCTTGAGACGTCTGGCTCCGGAACACGATAAGGCGACGCTTGATGCAATTGCAGAGTGTGGTGTGCGCGGTGATGATGCGATCAAAGAGTTTACTGTCTCATACCAGGGAATGGATGTCAATATCTGTGTTGTCAGTGGTCTTGCAAATGCTAAAATCGTGATGGATCGCGTCAAAGCAGGAGAGGCAAATTATCATCTGATTGAAGTGATGGCTTGCCGACGTGGATGTATCATGGGTGGAGGACAGCCTCCAAGAGCAGGAGACCGAACCAAAGTGGCCAGAGCAAAAGGACTGTACAATGCAGACAATACTGCTATCATCAAGAAGCCAGATGAGAATCCGATGGTCATTTCTCTGTATGAGAATTTCCTGAAGGGTAAGACACATGAATTATTCCATAATGAGGGATATTAAATCAAAGGGTTCGCTTTGTGACAAAATCTATCTACACATCTTGATATCAGGGATGACTGATAGATATCAAAGATGAGAATTTGTGAAATAAATTTATAATAGAAAAGTTCTAAGAAACCTCCCTGTCTGCATAAGGTTATAGCAGTAAAGACAGGGAGGTTTTTCATGGAAGAATATAATCTGTACCAGGATATTCAAAGCCGCACAAAAGGGGAGATTTATCTCGGTGTGGTCGGACCGGTGCGAACGGGAAAATCGACCTTCATCCGGCGGTTTATGGAGCTGATGGTGCTGCCAGGATTAAACGGTCAGGAGAAGAAGATGGCGGTGGATGAAATGCCGACCAGTGGAGTGGGAAAAACCATCACGACGGTGGAGCCGAAATTTATTCCCAAAAATGCTGCACTTGTCTCTATGAAGGAAGATGTGAAGATGAAAGTGCGTCTGGTGGACTGTGTTGGATATCCGGTGGAAGGGGCAGCAGGGATTTTTGACGAAGGAAAGATGAGAATGGTCAAGACACCGTGGATGGAAAAGGAGATTCCATTTGCGGAGGCAGCAGAGATGGGAACCAGAAAGGTGATCCAGGATCATGCCACAATCGGAATTGTCATGACGAGCGATGGATCTTTTGGAGAAATTCCAAAAGAAAACTTTTATGACGGCACAAAAAAGGCAATTGAAGAGTTAAAAAAGATCGGCAAGCCTTTTCTCGTGCTGGTCAATTCCAGACAGCCTTCCTCGCCGGAGGCGGAAAAGGTTGCGGAAAAAATTCGCACAGAATTCTTGGTACCTGTCATGACAGTAAACTGTGAACAGCTGGAGAAAGAGGCGATCCACCGGATGCTGGAGTTGATTTTGCAGGAATTTCCGCTGGTGCAGCTCCAGTTTTTCCTGCCTAAATGGGTGGAAATGCTTCCTATGGCACATCCGATCAGGGAAGCACTGATGAAGCATATGAAAAACTTGATGAAATCGATCCGACAGATCCGCCAGGTCTCTGAGAAAGTGATGCAGATGACGGAAGCGTTTGTGCGCAGAGTGAAGATAGAAAACGTAGACCTGGCAACAGGGACGGCGAAAGTCTGCATAGAAATGGAAGACAGTTACTATTACGAGCAGCTCAGCCAGATGGCAGGTGTAGAGATCCGGGGAGAATATCAGTTGATTTCTCTGATCAGGGAATTGTCGGAGAGCAGAAAGGAATATGAAAAGGTAAAAAATTCTCTCGAGTCGGTGCGCAAGAATGGATATGGAGTGATCACACCCGTCAGGGAAGAGATTGTTCTTGAGACACCGAGCGTGATCAGACAGGGAAACAAATATGGCGTGAAGATCAAAGCGTCGAGCCCTTCGATCCATCTGATCAAGGCAGAGATTGAGACAGAGATTGCACCCATTGTAGGCAGTGAGCAGCAGGCAAAGGACCTGATCGCCTACATAGAAGAAAACAGCAAGAAAGAGAGAGAAGGTATCTGGAATACAAGCATTTTTGGAAAATCGATCGAACAGCTTGTCGAGGATGGGATCCGGACAAAGCTCTCGATGATCGGACAGGAGAGCCAGTCAAAATTGCAAGAGACGATGAAAAAGATTGTGAATGACTCGAAAGGTGGATTAATCTGCATTATTATATAAGACAAAATCCACAAATTTCCAGATGTTTGGGCGATAGACATTGACAGAAACACTCTCATGATTTATAATATGTTCATAATTCGTAACAGAATTGTAATAAATTAGAGAGAATGAGAGGGAAGGTTGATGAACAAAAAAGTATGGATGGTAGCAGCTGTGTTATTTTTGATGTTGACTGTGGGGGTTGGTTTTCAGTCAGAAGCAGCATGGCAGAAACTGCCAAATGGAAATTGGAGATTTACAGATGAGAGTGCGAGGGGATATAAGATTGGATGGCAGGAGATCGATGGAAAACTGTATTACTTCGACCCGGCAACCGGATATCGCAAAACTGGATGGATTCCGAACGGCAACACAAAACGTTACTGCAGACCGTCAGATGGATCGGCAGTGATCAGTGCATGGGTGAAAGTGGGAAAATATTATTATTTAAATCGCAGAGGAAATCTGGTTGTGAATAGTTTCATCACCACAAATGGACTGACTCACTATGTGGGCGCAGATGGAGCAATGGTTGCGCAGAAATGGGTGTTGGTGAAAGGAAAATATTATTATCTGAATGCGCGTGGCGTGATGCCGAGAAGTACATGGGTCGGCAACCGCTATGTCAATCGCTACGGTGTATGGGTGAAAGATGCGGTCAAATGTACGGATCTGGAATTGCGCTATCTGGCGGCGATCACATATCTTGAGGCAGGAAACCAGCCATATCAGGCAAAACTTGGTGTCGCAAATGTGGTGCTCAACCGTGTGAAGGATCCGCGCTATCCGAATAATATTATCAGTGTATTGTACCAGCCATGGCAGTTTGAACCGGCGATGACAGGAAGTCTGGATCGATTGGTGAACAGTAATCAGGAAATTCAGGCACAGTGTATGACTGCGGCAAAGGCGGCGATGACGGGGACGAACAATGTCCCGGGATGTATCGGATTTGACTTCGGAAGCAATGGAATCAAGTATGGAGTGATCAATTTCTTTAAGATCTGACCCTCAAAACAGAGCAAAAAAGCTTTCTTTTGAATGAAGAAAAGCTTTTTTGCTTTTTTGATTTCATTTGACACTGCGAACAGATGAATCTATAATAAAACAAAAAGGGCTTTTCGACAAAGGAATCTTCCAATTGCGCAGGTGATGAGAGAATTGTCCAAAAGGAGGAAAGCTCAAAGATACAAATGGAGGAAAAAAGATGACATTAGAAGAGGCAGTCAGACAGATTGAAAAACCGGATGAAAAAGCGATGGAGCAGTGCAGACAAAGGTGGGACAGTATTGCAAAACCACTCCACAGTCTTGGAAAGCTGGAAGATTTTTTTGTGAAAATTGCGGGAATGACAGGCACAAGCAAGATTGACCTTTCAAAGAAGGCATTAGTCGAGATGTGTGCAGATAACGGTGTAGTGGAGGAAGGAGTCACTCAGACAGGTCAGGAAATCACAGCACTTGTGGTAGAAAATTTTTCAAAGACGCTGAGTACAGCCAGCGTGATGTGCAAAAAAGTGGGAGCAGACATCATCCCGATTGATATCGGTGTGGCGGTCGATACGAGCGGCTGGAACAGAAAAATTGCGTATGGGACAAAGAACATGACAAAAGAGCCGGCGATGACAAGGGAAGAGGCAGTGCGTGCCCTGGAAGTTGGCATCGATCTGGTGGGAGAACTGAAGGAAAAAGGGTATCGAATTTTGGCGACCGGTGAGATGGGAATCGGAAACACGACGACGAGCAGCGCAATGACCTCTGTTCTTCTCGATGTCGATGTGGAGAAGGTGACAGGAAGAGGAGCAGGGCTTTCCTCTGAGGGACTTTTGCGAAAGATTGACGCGATCAAGCGAGCAATCGCCCTGAATCAGCCAGATAGAGACGATCCGATTGATGTCTTGGCAAAAGTTGGCGGTTTGGATATCGCAGGTCTGGCAGGAATGTTTCTGGGCGGCGGTGTCTACAAGATGCCGATTGTGATCGATGGATTTATCTCTGCAGTGGCAGCGCTGACAGCGATGAGAATTTGTCCGGAAGTTATTTCCTATATGATTCCATCGCACGTCTCAAAAGAGCCGGCAGGTCAGATGCTCCTTGAGGCACTGGGACTCGAAGCGCCGCTTCATTGTGATATGTGTCTCGGTGAGGGGACAGGTGCTGTGGCATTGTTCCCAATTCTTGACCTTGCGGATACTATCTACAATACGATGAGCACGTTCCACGACATTAAAATGGAAGAGTATAAGCCATTGTCATAAGGAGACGCATATGTTTATCGTGATTACAGGAGGAAGCGGCAGCGGAAAATCGGCGTTTGCGGAGGAGCAGATTTTAAGACTGTCCAGCGATCAGAGGATCTATATCGCAACGATGATGTGTTTTGACGAGGAGAGCAAAAGACGAATTGCGCGTCACAGACAGATGAGGAAAGAAAAACATTTTGAGACAATCGAGTGCTACACGGGTCTTGAGAAGCTGCAGCTTCCTGAAGGAGCGACGGTTTTGTTGGAATGTATGTCGAACCTGACTGCAAATGAAATGTATGATCCTTCCGGCGCGGGGGAGCAGACAGTGGAGAGGATTCTGGAGGGAGTCTGTCATCTGAGAGATACGGCAAAGCATGTCTGTGTCGTGACGAATGAGGTGTTTTCAGACGGACAGATGTATGATCCAGACACCATGCGATATCTCGCATATCTGGGAAAAATCAACTGCGAGATGGCAAAGATTGCCGATGAAGTATATGAGGTTGTCTATGGCATTGCGCTCAGAAAAAAGGGAGGAGAGAAGTTATGAGACGCATGATTCAGAGCTGTATCATTGCCTTTGCGATGTATTCCAAAATCCCGATGCCTAAGACACAGTGGGAGAAGGAAAACATGAAATATGCTTTTTGCTTCCTGCCTCTGGTGGGTGCGGTGATCGGAGCATTGACGTATCTGTTTGGACGATATGGAGGAAAGATCGCCGGAGACGGAATTTTTCACACGATTCTTCTGATGATGATTCCGATTTTTGTGACAGGGGGGATTCATGTGGACGGACTTTTGGACACCGCTGATGCCTTGAATTCCTACAAACCAAAAGAAGAAAAATTAAAAATTTTGAAAGATTCCCATGCGGGAGCGTTTGCGATCATTGTGGGAATCTGTTATTTCTTTATACAATTTGGCGCATATTCAGAACTGACACAGGAAATGCTTCCGGTTTTATCGTGCAGTTTTATCTTGTCGAGAGCACTGAGCGCGCTTGCGGTAGTCAGCTTCCGTATGGCGAAAAATACAGGGCTTGCGGCGACTTTTGCCGAGATGGCGGTCAAAAAGAGAGTGCAGATCGTGATGATTTGCTATATTGTTCTCTGCTCTGTGGCGATGATTGCGCTGCAGCCTGTCTATGGGATCTGTACGGTGTGTGCGGCTGTGCTGGAGTTTTTCTATTACCGCCATATGGCATACAAACAGTTCGGGGGAGTAACAGGGGATTTAGCTGGATTTTATCTCCAGACGTCAGAGCTTTTGATGGTCGTTGTCATGGTTTTTGCGAGTTATCTTATAGGATAAGATGGTCATGCGGCGGAAAGCGTCAGAGATAGAGAAGAGCAGGCTTTCATGAGTAGACAAGAGACGGAGAATAATATAAATATTAAGAGAGAATAAAGATAGAAAAGGAGCACAGAACGTATGATTTTGGTGACGGGCGGGGCATTTGAGGGGAAAAAAGAATACGTGGCATCCAGGTTTCAGATTGCGGCGGAGGAGATGGCAGACGGAGAACATTGCAGCTGGCAGGAGATTGCTTCCTGCCGATGTCTATATCATTTTCATCTGCTTGTCCGAAGGATGATGCAAAACGGGGAGGATCCTTTTGATCTCTGCGATCTTTTGATGGAGGAGAATCCGAATGTGATCATTGTGACAAATGAGCTGGGATATGGGATTGTGCCGATGGAGCGGTTTGACAGGGAATACCGCGAAAAATGCGGACGTATCTGCTGTGAGCTGGCAAAAGAGGCAAACGAAGTACACCGTGTGGTCTGTGGAATTGGAGAGGTGATCAAACATGCGTGATATCTTTTTGATCCGCCATTCCATCACGGAGGGCAATTTAAAAAACAGATATATTGGTACGACGGATGAGGCGCTGTGCCCTGAAGGGATCCTACTTCTTGAGAAGATCAAAGAGCAGGGGATGAAAGAAGAGATAGAACATGTCTATGTAAGTCCTCTTAAGAGATGCCTTGAGACGGCACAGATTCTGTATCCAGATATCCCCAGAACAATTGTGCAGGGGCTGCGAGAATGCGACTTTGGCATGTTTGAGAATAAGAACTATCAAGAGCTGGAGGGAAGCCCTGAGTATCAGGCATGGATTGACAGCAACGGTACTTTGCCGTTTCCAGGAGGAGAAGATCCAGCAGCATTTCGAAAAAGAAGTGTGGAAGCATTTCAGGAGACGCTGAGAAGTGCGAAAGAAAAAAAGCTTGCCTTTGTTATCCATGGAGGAACAATTATGAGCATCATGGAAGCGCTGATACAGCCGAAAAAAAATTTTTATGAGTACCATGTCAAGAATGGACAAGGCTATTATCTCAGAGAAGAAGACGGAACATTTTTGTTGTGTGAAAAATCGAACATTTGGTTGTAAAAATGAGATCCTTGTGATATGATAAAAAAGAAGCGGCGAATATGCTGCGAATAGAAGAACTTGGAAATTCCTTGGAGGGAAAGATGATATCATATTTAACAGGAAAAGTTTCCGCTGTGAGCGAAACATTTGTGATTTTGGAAGTAAACCAGATTGGCTATCAGGTCTTTTTAAACTCGAGAGATCTCGCAAATCTTCCGCGGGAGGGGGAAAACTGTAAGGTGTTTACTCATCTGTATTTGAAAGAAGACCTGATACAGCTTTATGGTTTTTTGGATCAAGATGATCTGGGATTCTTCCAGAGGCTGATCAATGTCAATGGGATAGGTCCCAAGGCAACCATGGGGATTTTGTCGATGCTTTCGGCGGATGATCTGCGCTTTGCGATTCTCTCGGACGACGTCAAGACCATCACAAAGGTACCGGGTATTGGCACGAAGACGGCGCAGAGGTTGATTCTGGACTTGAAGGACAAGATCTCTCTGGAAGAAACGTTTGAGAGAAAGTTGTCAAAAGAGACAGAGAAAAAGCAGAGAGGGCAGAAGAATCAAGAGGCTGTCGATGAGGCAGTTTTGGCGCTCACGGCACTTGGATATTCCAACTCTGAGGCTCTGCGCGCTGTGAGAGGGCTTGAGATCAGAGAAGACTGGAAGGCGGAGGACGTCATCCGGGAAGCTCTGAAAGCGATGGCGTTTGTGTAAAAAAATTCCAAGACGGA
The DNA here is from genome assembly GCA_022788205.1 of Robinsoniella sp. Classification (GTDB taxonomy): domain Bacteria; phylum Bacillota; class Clostridia; order Lachnospirales; family Lachnospiraceae; genus JAGZHZ01. The sequence continues at coordinate 22,807 of JALEVQ010000013.1, forward strand.
GAGAAAGATGAAAAAGAGAATTATTACAACAGATGTGCTGGAAGATGACAAGCGGACGGATCTCACACTCAGACCGCAGTCTCTTGATCAGTATATTGGTCAGGAAAAGATCAAAGAAAATTTAAAAGTCTATATCCAGGCGGCAAAGGAGAGGCATGACGCACTTGACCATGTACTTTTTTACGGTCCTCCGGGACTGGGCAAGACGACGCTTGCGGGGATTATCGCGAATGAGATGGGCGTGAACTTAAAGATCACCTCCGGTCCTGCGATTGAGAAACCGGGGGAGATGGCCGCGATCTTAAACAATCTGCAGGAAGGAGATCTTTTGTTTGTCGATGAGATTCACCGTCTCAACAGGCAGGTAGAGGAAGTGCTCTACCCGGCGATGGAAGACTTTGCGATCGATATCGTGATTGGCAAGGGTGCTTCCGCCCGGTCAATACGTCTCAATCTTCCGAAATTTACATTGGTGGGAGCGACAACGCGTGCTGGCATGCTGACAGCTCCTCTGAGAGACCGTTTTGGCGTGGTGCATCATTTAGAGTTCTACACGGTGGAAGAGTTAGTGACGATTGTAAAGCGCTCGGCAGAAGTCCTTGGCGTTGAGATTGACGAGGATGGCGCCTACGAGCTGGCGAGAAGATCGAGAGGGACACCGCGTCTTGCGAATCGTCTGCTAAAACGGGTCCGGGATTTTGCACAGATTAAATATGATGGAAAAATCACACAGGAAGCGGCAAACTATGCACTTGATCTGCTCGAGGTGGACCAGTATGGACTTGATATGATTGACCGTCTGATTCTCACAACGATGATTGAGAAATTCGGCGGTAAGCCGGTCGGTCTTGACACGCTGGCGGCGGCGATCGGGGAGGATGCAGGGACGATCGAGGAGGTATATGAACCGTATCTGATCAAAAACGGCTTCTTAAATCGGACGCCGAGAGGGCGCGTGGCGACGGAACTTGCCTATCATCATCTGGGACTGGAAGCGCTGTTGGAGCAACCCTAAAAAAGAAACGTCTGTATCGTTCAGAATAAGTGAAAAATAAGGTTGTAATTCCTGTAAATTTGTTTATAATAAAAGTAACTTATCATCATTTTTGTACCCAGGCGAGAGATGCGAGGTATTTCGCCCGAGTGCATGGATAAGCGATGGAACAATAAGGGGAAAGGAGCAACTATGTCATCAAAAAATAAAACACAGGTGCTGCTTGGCGGTAAAATATACACATTAAGCGGTTATGAGAGTGAAGAATATCTGCAGAAAGTAGCTACATATATCAACAACAAGATTTCTGAGCTGAAGAAGATGGAAGGATTTAACCATCTCTCATCGGATACGAAGAGTATTTTGATTGACTTGAATGTGGCGGATGATTATTTTAAGGCGAAAAAGCAGGCAGACAATATAGAAGAAGAGCTGGGATTAAAAGAAAAAGAATTATACGAGCTGAAGCATGAATTGATCAATGTGCAGATCAAGCTGGAGACAGCGGAAAAATCGCTCTCCACACTTCAGCTGGAATCGACAGAGCAGCAGAAACGGATTGTAAAGCTGGAGACAGAGCTGCAGGATTTGAGAAAAATAGAGAAAGAGGGGGCTGTCTAGAAGAGACGGCCCTTTTCACCTTGCAGAGAAAAAAGCAGGCGGAAAGGAAAAATAAGTGAAAAGAAAAGCAGAATTATTGGCACCGGCAGGATCTATGGAAAGTTTAAAGGCGGCAGTACATGCTGGTGCAGATGCCGTCTATATGGGCGGAACGCGCTTTGGTGCCCGAGCATATGCAGATAACCCGGATCAAGAACATTTCAAAGAGGCAATCGATTACTGCCATCTTCACGGTCGAGCACTGTACATGACAGTCAATACGCTTTTGAAAGAGCAGGAGATTGAGGGGGAACTGTATGAATATCTTGCGCCTCTCTATGAGCACGGATTGGACGCTGTGATTGTGCAGGACTTCGGAGTGCTTTCCTTTTTGAGAGAGCAGTTTCCGGATCTGCCAATTCATGCCAGTACCCAGATGACCGTGACAGGATCACAGGGTGCTTTCTTTTTGAAAGAACAAGGCGTGACTAGAGTGGTGACAGCGAGAGAGCTGTCTCTAAAAGAAATCCGTGACATCTATGAGAAGACAGGGATGGAGATCGAGAGTTTTGTCCATGGAGCACTTTGTTACTGTTATTCAGGACAGTGCCTTTTCAGCAGCCTCATCGGCGGCAGAAGCGGAAACAGAGGACGATGCGCACAGCCTTGCAGACTGCCGTATGATCTGTATGAAGGTGAGATGCGCCGAAATGGTTCGGGAGATTTGTACCTGTTAAGCCCAAAGGATATGTGCACATTGGATCTGTTACCTGAAATTTTAGACAGCGGCGTCTATTCCCTGAAGATTGAGGGACGTATGAAACGACCGGAATATACCGCAGGTGTTGTGCGTATCTATCGAAAGTATCTGGATCAGTGCCTTGAGATGGATAAGACTTCTAAGGAAAAGTACCGTGTGGAGGAAAAGGATAGAAAAGAGTTGATGGATCTCTATAACCGCGGCGGATTTAACGAAGGGTATTACAAGACGCGAAACGGAAAAAAGATGATGTCCTTAAAAAGACCAAATCACTACGGTATCGCAGCGGCGAAGGTCGTGGAGACAAAAAGAGATATGATACAGCTTCAGGCACTGGAGCATGTGGCACCGGGAGATATTCTGGAATCCTTTGCCGCATCTGATCCGAAAAAAACGGAAGTGACACTCGGACAGGAGAGAAAACGGGGAGAGCGCTTTTCCGTGAAAATGCCAGTCTCGGCACAGGTTCAGAAAGGATGGACTTTCAACAGAACAAAAAATAAACAGCTTTTGGATGAACTCTGCGAGACATATGTGTGCGGCAATTACCAAGAAAAAATTAATGGAAGATTAAAGATTTTAAAAAATGAACCTGTTATACTGGAATTGACGATGGGAAGTCGAAAAGTTTCTGTCAAGAGTGATCCCCCGCTCGAGGCGCAAAAACAGCCTCTGACGCAGGAGAAGGTCAGAAAACAGTTGGAAAAAACAGGAAACACAAGTTTCTGTTTCAATAAGCTTGAGATCGATCTGGAGGAGGGTGTGTTTTTGCCAGTACAGTCTTTAAATGAGCTGCGAAGAGAAGGACTGGAAACATTAACAGAGAACGTGCTCTCACCTTATCGCAGGGAATTAAGAGTCTGTACTGCACAGCAGCAGGATCGATCGGAAAAAGAGCTGGAAGGGGAGATTCTGCTTTTTGTAGAACTGCAAAGTTTGGAGCCTTTAAAAGAATTGATGGAAGTAAAGGAAATCGGAGGATTGTACCTCGACGCTGCGGCGTGGAAAAATTTTGCGGATTCACAAGAGATGAGAGAGGTGGCACAAAATTGTCACACGGAAGGAAAGGAATGCTTTTATGCGATGCCGCGCATTTTTCGCATGGACACCAGGGAACAGTATGAGATGGTCTGGGATGAGATTGAAAGAGCAGGCTTCGACGGTATTTTAATCCGCAGTCTGGAAGAATATCAATTCTTGAGAGAAAAGGGATATGGAGGAAAAATCATCGCGGATCATAACCTGTATAGTTATAACAGAAGAGCAAAAAATTTTCTGAAGAATCAGGGGGTGGAGCGCGAGACGGTTCCTTTTGAGTTGAACAGCAGAGAACTGTCAAAGAGAGGATGTCAAGGAAGCGAGATGATCCTTTACGGGCGAATCCCTCTTATGGTCTCGGCACAGTGTCTCAAAAAAACTGTGAAAGGATGCAGTAAAAAAATGGAATGGCTTTCCCTGAGAGACAGAAAGAAAAAGCGCTTCCCTGTTCAGACGGTGTGCAGATTCTGTTATAACGTCATTTATAATGAAGTGCCTTTGTCTCTGATTGGAGAGTGGAAAGAGATTCGAAGCCTGTCACCATCTGTTGTGCGGCTGTGTTTTACGACAGAGAAAAAAGAGGAGATCTTGCAGGTGACAAAAGAGTTTGCAGCTGAGATCTTCCATGACGGATGGATGGGGGAGAAGGAGCGGGAATTCACAAGAGGGCATTTCAAACGAGGAGTAGAGTAAGTAGGTGAAAATGTGGCAAATTTAATTATTGAAGTTTCAAAATATTTATTGACGATTTGCATGGTGATTTATACAGTACAGTCCTTTGCTGTATTTTGGAAAAAAAGTGAGAGTGCGCAGGAATTTTTGTATCTGAGACAGGTTCTGATGATTCTGCTGATTCATTTTATTGCTTTTATGGCACTCTATTTGAAGATGGCAGAGCAGCAGCTGATGTTTTTCTGGGCTTCCCAGGTTTTGTATCTGCTTACTGTCCAGGTCATGGTGCGCAACTTGTACCCCGAGGCGTCAAAGCTACTCTTAAATAATATGTGTCTGCTGATCGCGATTGGATTTATCATGATTACGCGTCTGTCGTATGATCAGTCGATCAAACAATTCCAGATCATCGTGGTATCGAGCGTGCTTGCCTTGTTTGTCCCGTTGATTATAAGAAAGTGGAAGTTTCTTCAGAAAGGTACATGGCTTTATGCTATTGTGGGAATCGGTCTTCTGGCGGCTGTTGCAGTGCTGGGACAGTCATCTTACGGCGCAAAACTGTCGATCTCGATTGGACCGATCTCCATCCAGCCGTCTGAGTTTGTGAAGATCATTTTTGTGTTTTGTATTGCCAGCATGTTTGCGAAGGCGAGTGATTTTAAACAGGTAGTGATCGCGACGGTCTTGGCGGCCGTTCATGTACTGATTCTGGTAGTATCGACGGATCTCGGCGGTGCTTTGATTTTTTTCAGTACGTACCTGATGATGTTGTATGCGGCGACGAGAAAGCCAGCTTACACGATGGCAGGGATTGCAGCAGGCTGCGTGGCGGCGGTGTTCGCCTATTTTTTGTTCTCCCATGTGCGTGTGCGCGTGGAGATCTGGAGGGATCCATTTGCATCCTATGAGGGAAGCGGATATCAGATTGCACAGTCGCTCTTTGCCATAGGGGCAGGAGGATGGTTTGGAACAGGGCTGTTTCAGGGATCACCGCGTATGATCCCGATTGTAGAGCAGGATTTTATGTTTTCGGCAATCGCAGAAGAGATGGGCAGTATTTTTTGTATCTGTCTGATTTTAATCTATCTCAATTGCTTTATGCTGTTTTTGAATGTAGCGATGGGGCTGAGAAATAAGTTTTATCGTATCATCGGACTAGGATTTGGGTGTATGCTCACGGTTCAGATTTTTTTGACGATCGGAGGGGCAATGAAGATGATCCCTTCAACGGGTGTCACCCTGCCGTTGATCAGCTACGGAGGAAGCTCTGTGATGAGCACCCTGCTCATGTTTTTTATTATACAAGGCTTATATCTGATAAAAGAAGATGAGGATGAAGAGATTGAAAGAGCAAGAATCTATGAACAATATCAAAGAGAATACGGAAACGACAGCGGACAAAAACAGTACGGGTACCCGCCAGCCAACTAAAAGAATGAAGAAGAGGCGAAAAAGAAACCGGGAGTTTATGCGTGTGACATGGGTTTTCATCAGCATGTTTTTGATTTTGTGCGGCTATCTCGTCTATTTTAATGTCTTTAAGGCAGAAGAGATCAATACCAATGTGTACAATACAAAGCAGAATGACAGAAAAGGAGATATCCAGCGTGGTCAGATCCTCTCGGCAGATGGGGAAATTCTGGCGGCAACGACGTACGATGCGGAAGGAACCGAACAGCGTGTCTATCCATATGGTAGGATTTTTTCACATGTAGTAGGATATTACGTTAATGGAAAATCGGGGATCGAAGCAAAATGTGACTACGATTTGACGGATTCTCATATCTCGTTCCTGGATCAGCTGGAAGCTGCGGCAAAAGGACAGAAAGTTCCGGGGGACAATGTCTATCTGACATTGGATACGAATTTGCAGCAGGCAGCGTATAATGCGCTGGGGGCATACAATGGTGCAGTTGTGATTATGGAGGCGTCTACGGGAAAGATTTTAGCGATGGTGTCTAAACCGGATTTTGACCCGGGAAGCATCGCGGAAAATTGGGAGATCTTGACGGCAGATGATGCAGGAAGTCCACTGCTGAACCGAGCGACACAGGGGTTATATCCACCAGGGTCGACGTTTAAAATTTTGACGACGCTTGCTTTTATGCGACAGAACCCGGGGTATCAGGATTATGTATATGATTGTGTCGGATATATCTCAAAGGAAGATGCGACCATCACATGCTACAATGGGGAAGCACATGGATGGGAAGACCTGAAGAGTTCGTTCGCACATTCCTGCAATAGTTCTTTTTGCAATATCGGTCTTGAGCTGGACAATCAGAACTTTATTGCTCTGTGCAATGATTTTGGATTTAATAATTCTCTCCCGATTTCTTATCTGGAGTACAGCAGAAGTCAATTTAATCTGAAGTCGAATTCTTCCTATGGAGAAGAGATGGCGACTGCGATCGGTCAGGGAGAGACACTTGTTTCTCCTATGCACATGGCGATGATTGTCTCAGCAGTGGCAAACGGTGGAAATATGATGGCTCCATATGTGATCGACCACATTCAGACAGCACAGGGAGAGGCGGTAAAAGAGACGACACCGAATATCTATAAACAGGTGATGTCGGCGGACGAGGCAGGAGTTTTGACAGAGTATATGCGAGAGACGGTTCTGAGCGGGACGGCGAAGATGCTGTATAATGACACTTACAGCTGCGCAGGAAAGACAGGGTCAGCAGAATATGATAATGGTCAGTGGCAGGGCACACATTCTTGGTTTGTAGGGTTTACAAATGTGGATAATCCAGATCTTGTCATCAGTGTTCTGGTGGAAGATGGAGGATCTGGAAGTTCGGCTGCGGTTCCGATTGCAAAACAAATTCTTGATTCGTATTATTATAATTATGACAATTATTATGGTCAGAGCACATATTACAGCGATGGATATGGATATTAAGAGATAGAACCAAAGGATCGCTGTGCGAAGAAGAGAAAAATCAGTGCCAGAAGAGTGGGCGAGGAGATGACGGCGTATTTTCGAATCTTTCTCAGACAAAGCGAGAGAATGTTTTTATCTGGGAAGAGGCGAGAATGCGCCAGATTTTTTTGCACGCTGTCACCGAGCGGAAACAGAAAAAAGATAAAGGTTGCATGATCTATAAAAAAGAGTTATACTAATATCAAGTTTAAGAAAACCAGAGCCAACAGGAGGAATTGCGATGATTGAGGCAACGAGCTGTGGCGGAGTGGTAATTTTTCGAGGCAAAATTTTGGTCCTTTACAAGAGCTACAAGAATAAATATGAAGGATGGGTTTTGCCCAAGGGAACTGTAGAGCCTGGTGAAGAATTTAAAGATACAGCAACCAGGGAGGTGCTGGAGGAAACGGGTGCTCGCGCGTCTATCATTAAGTATATCGGAAAAAGTCAGTATACCTTTAATGTGCCGGAAGATACGGTAGCAAAGGATGTGCACTGGTATCTGATGATGGCGGACAGTTATTACAGCAAACCGCAGCGGGAAGAGTATTTTGTGGATTCAGGATATTATAAGTTTCATGAGGCTTATCATCTTCTGAAATTCTCAAACGAAAAGATGATTTTGGAAAAAGCGTATAACGAGTATTTGGAGCTGAAAAAAAATAACCTGTGGGGAAGTCACAAATATTTCTGAGAGCGCAGGAGCTGCCGTGTGGCAGCTCTTTTTCGTCCTATATCTTTCTCTCACAGAAAGATGTGTGGAAAAAACTCGGTGGAACCGCAAGGGAAAATAAATTCTTAAATTTTTGAAAATTAGATGAATTAACTGCACAAATCTGGTAAAATAATGAAAGAAAAACAAAACGAGAGAAATCGGTGCGCGAAAAACAAAAGATAATTAAAAAAAAGAGAGAGGGGATGGAAGAGATGTTAGACCAGATTGATCTTTCGAAAAAAATGGAGAAAAAAGAGTTTCGCAGGCAGATGGATGATTTGGGGGTCAAGATTGCCAGACTGCAGCGTGAGTGTAAGGAGCTGAAAATCCCGGTTGTAATTGTATTTGAGGGATTTGGCGCATCTGGAAAAGGGAGTCTGATTAATCAGCTGATACGCCCTCTGGATCCGAGAGGATTTCATGTCTACGCGATCAATGGTGAGTCAGAGGATGAGCAGATGCATCCGTTTTTGTGGCGTTTCTGGATCAAGATGCCGGAGAAAGGCAGAATCGCGATTTTTGACAGAAGCTGGTATCGCCGAGTTCTGGTAGACCGCTTTGATGGGGTGACGACTGAAAAGCAGCTGGCGCACGCTTATCAGGAAATCAACACATTTGAGGAAACGCTGGCGGATGATGGCACGGTGATCATAAAATTTTTCCTTGATATCACAAAGAAGGAACAGAAAAAACGTTTTGAGAAGCTTTTGGATTCTAAGGAGACGGCATGGCGCGTTTCAAAGGGTGATCTCCAGAGAAACAAGGAGTTTGAGCGCTATAAAGAGATGAATGATGAGATGCTCCAGAAGACAGACACCGAATATGCACCGTGGGTGATTGTGGAGGCGATGGACCGTGAGTATGCTGCAGTGAAAGTCGTTTCAGCGGTTGTGGAGCGCCTGGAGCATCGGATTGCCGTTGTAAAGGAAAAGAAAAAGATAGCACAGGAGCGGACGAAAGAGAAGAAGGAGCCACAGGAAGATGACATGAAGATCTCGATGAAATCGTCGATCCTGAGCAATGTCGATTTATCTTTAGCTTACACGAAAGAAGAATATAAAGAACGTCTGAGTGCATTGCAGAAGAGGTTGTCTTTACTCCACAGCGAATTGTACCGCAGAAGAATTCCGGTGGTTCTTGCATTTGAAGGATGGGATGCGGGAGGAAAAGGTGGGGCAATTAAGCGCTTGACAGAATGCATGGACCCAAGGGGATACCGTGTGAATCCGACCGCGGCGCCAAACGATATTGAGAAAGCACACCATTATCTGTGGCGCTTCTGGCAGAATATGCCGAAGGACGGTCATGTGGCAATCTTTGACCGCACTTGGTATGGAAGAGTGATGGTGGAGCGAATTGAGGGATTTTGTACGCCGCGCGAGTGGAAACGTGCTTACCGTGAGATCAATGAGATGGAAGAGCAGCTCGCAAACAATGGGACGGTGATTTTAAAATTCTGGATGCAGATCGATAAAGATGAGCAGGAGAGACGCTTTAAGGAGCGTCAGGAAAATCCAGAAAAACAATGGAAAATCACAGAGGAAGACTGGCGTAATCGAGAAAAGTGGGATCAGTACGAGGAGGCAGTCGATGAGATGCTGATCCGGACATCGACAACGTACGCTCCATGGATTATTGTGGAGGGAAATAATAAGTATTATGCCAGAATCAAAGTCCTGGAATCGGTTGTGGAGGCGTTAGAGCAGAGGCTGAAAAAAGAAAAAGCAGAGTGAGCGAAGAAGCATGGAATGGTATCCTCAGTTATATGTTGGCAAGCAAGTCAGCAAAAAGAGAAAGCAAATTGTATGGAAAATCAGGCATCACAAAAAGGTTTATGATGTCTATCTGATTACTTTAGCGTCAAATGGGAAAGATATGTTTGACATTTTTTTGGCGGGATATTTTTCTTTCCCGGCGCTGGAGCGAAACTGCCCGCTGATTGTGGGCATCGCTGGAAGTCATTTTGAGGCGGTGAACCTTGCTGTTACAATTGTGGAGGAAGTTTATCGCAAGACTGGAAATGCCGACGCCAGAACATATCTGGAAGAAATGATGGAGCAATATAGACAGGAAAGAAAGCGGCAGGTGTAGAAATGCTGGGTGTGATCTTGGGTATACTCAAAGGGATCGGTATTCTGATTGGTGTGATCTTGCTTCTTTTGCTCCTGATGGTCGGCATCGTATTGTTTGTTCCGATACAATATAGGATGGAAGGCAGGAAGAAAGAGCAGGATTTGTATGCAAAAGCAGGGATCAGCTTTTTTCTGCGTGCGGTGAATGTGGAGGCGTCTTTTGAGGAGAAAAAGATGCAGATGCAGATTAAAATTTTCGGGCGAACGCTGGAGCAGTGGAAGCAGACAGCAACAAAATGGAAGAGAAAGAAGAAAAGGGACAAAGCACAAAAAGAACAGCGCCAGGATGGAAAGACGAGACAGAATAAAAAAGAAGAAAAACCGATCATAAAAAAAGAAGACAGAGAAAAAATATGCACGGAGGGACAGAGACAGAAGAAGGAAGAAAAAGTGAAAAACATGGCAAAAATGTCGGAGACAGAAAAAGCGGAACATCCGGCGGAACAGAAGATGTCGAACATTGAGAAATCTGCAAAGACCATAAAGAGAAGAATGCAGAAAATGACAGAGAATCTTCGAAACATCACAGAAAAAGTACGCCATTATTATGACTTGCTCAGAGAAGACAGCACAAAAGAGGCATTTTATTTCTGTCGCAGTCAGCTCCTGTGGTTGCTTCGCAAAGTGGCACCACGAAAAATGACAGGTGATGTGCAGTTTGGAACAGGAGATCCGGCGATGACTGGGCAGGTGATGGGAATGATCAGTGTAATACTTCCTGTCTATTCCTATGAGATTGAGCTGGAACCTGACTTTGAGAAAAAGATATTCGAAGGGGAAGTAAAGGTAAAAGGAAGCGTTCAGACTTGGAGTTTCGTGGTCGTTGCCTGGCGTCTTTGGAGGAACAAGAACCTGCGAAGAGTTATAAAAAAATTCCGGGCATGAGCGAAGAAAATAGAGGAGGAAAAACAATGGCATCAGAAAATAATTTTAAGACAACAGTGGATTCCCTTTTTAAAGGGATGGATGGTTTTATGACATCAAAGACAGTCGTGGGAGAGCCGATCACGATAGGGGATACAATCATCGTTCCTCTGATGGATGTGTCATTCGGTGTGGCGGCTAAGGCAGTCACAGAGAATTCTAAAAATAACGGCGGAGGAGGAATGGGAGGAAAGATGTCCCCCTCTGCGGTGCTGGTGATCCAAAATGGGACGACAAAATTGGTGAACATTAAAAATCAGGATGGGCTGACAAAGATTCTTGATATGGTGCCAGATTTTGTGGAGAGATTCACATCACCAGGAAAAGACGAGAGCGCAGCAGCTTCCGAGAAGAAAGAGCCAGACCAGAAAAAAGCACAAGACAAAAAAGAACACTGAGGTATCAGGAAAGAAAAAAGAACATATAGTATAAAAAAGAGAAAAAGGAGCAGATATGCGAAAAATCGTGGGATATACCATATTCTGGATAGGGATCGGAATGGTGATTGGATTTTTAATCCCATCAGATGCCATATCTGTTCTTATCATTTTATTGCTGTTGATTTTAGGATATCATTGGTTTGTGTGTTGAGGAGAAAAAAGACGCTGCCCTGACAGAAATTTCTGACAGTAGGACAGCGCCTTTTCTTTTTTTATTTTTCTTATGCTCTCTCTACTTTTCCAGATCTTAAGCAAGAAGTACATACATACATCTTCTTAGCTGTTCCGTTTACTTTCACTTTTACGGATTTGATGTTGGATTTCCACATTTTGTTAGATCTTCTATGAGAATGACTCACATTGTTTCCGAAATGAGCAGCCTTTTCACAAATAGCGCATTTTGCCATGATAGCACCTCCTTGACCTTTAATCGTCTGTCTTACAGCAAACAGACTCACAACACTTAATATATTATCAGATGGGATCTTATTTTGCAAGCGAAAAATAGAAAATTATGAAATTATTTTAGAAATCAGAAAATAATTATTCCTTTTTCGTATAAAACAGGGTATAATATCGATAGATATTATACCCTTGCGCATAGGAAAGCTTCTGCGAACATGCAGAAGACTGGTGCGCAACCGCCGGAGGCAGGATGTCCGGAGGGGATGGTATAATAGGAAAAGCAAAGAATCTTTGCAGACTGGAAAATAAGATTTGGAGGGACCGATATGAAAGGACGCATGGATAATGAATTGGGTTCTATCGTAATCGATACAGATGTGATTGCGACATATGCCGGAAGTGTGGCAGTAGAATGCTTCGGCATTATTGGCATGGCAGCAGTGAACGTGAAAGATGGACTGGTGAAACTTTTAAAGCGTGAAAATTTGGGACGCGGCATTTCGATTCGTATAGAAGACAACAGAATTTCGCTTGACTTTCACGTGATCGTCGCATATGGTGTCAGCATCTCAGCGGTGGCTGACAATCTGATTGACAGCGTGAAATATAAACTGGAAGAATTTACCGGCATGGAAGTGGAGAAAATAAATATTTACGTAGAAGGCGTAAGAGTAATTGATTAAGGAGGAACTTGTAGTGGATGCAAATAAAATCGATGCCAAGCTTTGCGCGAGGATGTTTTTGGCAGGAGCGAAAAATCTGGAGGCAAAGAAAGAGTGGATCAATGAGTTGAACGTATTTCCAGTTCCAGACGGCGATACGGGAACGAATATGACCATGACCATCATGTCTGCCGCCAAAGAAGTGTCCGAGTTGGAAGAGATCACAATGGAGAGACTGGCAAAAGCGATATCGACAGGATCTCTGCGCGGGGCGAGAGGAAACTCCGGTGTTATTTTATCGCAGCTTTTTCGCGGTTTCACGAAAGTAATGGCGGAGAATGAATGGCTTGACACACAGATTTTGGCGGAGGCGTTGACAAAGGCTGTCGAGACCGCGTATAAAGCTGTCATGAAACCGAAGGAAGGAACAATTCTGACTGTCGCAAAGGGTGCCGCCGAGAAAGCACAGGAGCTTGCAGAGAATATCAAGGATATGTCCATTTTTATCAGTGAAGTGCTGACGGAAGCGGAGTATGTTTTGAGCCAGACCCCGGAGATGTTGCCAGTTCTAAAAGAAGCAGGGGTGGTGGACTCTGGCGGACAGGGACTGTTGGAAGTCTTAAAAGGTGCCTACGATGCTTTTTTAGGCAAAGAGACGGCATATCGCATTGAGCTGGGAAAACCGAAGGCAAAAGTAAAACAGACAGCTGCTCCAAAGGAAGAAGTCGATATCAAATTTGGATATTGTACAGAATTTATCGTGAACTTGGAGAAGGAATACAACGACGAGACAGAGATGGAGTTTAAAGGCTTTTTGAATTCGATCGGAGACTCGATTGTACTGGTGTCGGACGATGAGATCGTCAAAGTCCATGTACATACAAATGATCCGGGTCTTGCCTTGCAAAGAGCATTGACGTATGGTTCGTTAAGCCGCATTAAAATTGACAATATGCGTGAGGAACATCATGAAAAACTGATCAAAGATGCCGAACGCCTGGCAAAAGAGCAGGAAAAACAGATGCCGAGAAAAGAGGTGGGCTTTATCTGCGTCTCCGTCGGTGAAGGAATGGCAGAGATCTTTAAGAGTCTCGGTGCGGATTATCTGATCGAAGGTGGTCAGACGATGAATCCGAGTACGCAGGATGTCTTGGAGGCGATTGATCATGTCAATGCAGAGCATATTTTTGTGTTCCCAAACAACAAAAATATTATTCTTGCGGCAAATCAGGCAAAGCTTTTGACGAAAGACAAGGATATTTTTGTGATTCCGACAAAGACGGTTCCACAGGGTATCACAGCGCTGATTTCTTATGTGGCTGAGAAAACTCCACAGGAGAATGAGAAAGCGATGCTTGAAGAGATCACTCATGTCAAGACTGGTCAGATCACATATGCAGTGAGAGATACCAAGATTGACGAGAAAGAGATCCATAAGGATGACATCATGGGTCTGGGAGATCATTCACTGCTTGCGGTCGGACAGAATCTCAAAGAAGTCGCTCTTGAGACAGTAAAAGGTATGGTAGATGAGGATTCTGAGATGATCACGATCTATTACGGCGATCAGACTGATGAGAGTGACGCAGAGGAGCTGGCAGAGGAATTGGAAGAACAGTATCCGGAATGCGACGTGGAAGTACAAAATGGCGGACAGCCGATTTATTACTATGTGATTTCAGTGGAGTAGTCAGGAGGGCAACATGATAGACGAGACGGCTCCTATTGAGACATTAAAAGGAATCGGACCGAAGACAAAAGAATTTTTTTTGAGAGCAAATATCCACACGTTGGGAGATTTGCTTCGATATTATCCGAGGCGGTATGAGCGCATGGAGCCGCCATCGGAGACAGCCTCTCTGCGGGAAGGGCAGACGGCAGCAGTGTATGCATGTCTGTCTGGACCGCTTGCCATGCGGCGAGGGAAAAATTTTCAGATTACAGCAGGAGTTTTGAGGGACGACAGCGGGAAAATACAAGTTATCTGGTACAATATGCCGTTTCTGGCTAACACAGTCAAAAGCGGAAGAAAATATATTTTTCGTGGAAAGGTAACGAGAAAGGGACAGCAGTTGCTCTTGATGCAGCCTGCTGTTTTTGATATCGAAAAATATGAGGAACTACAAAAAGAAATGCAGCCTGTCTATCCTCTTGTGCAGGGATTGACAGAAACGATGGTGAAAAAGGCAGAAAAACAAGCACTCGGGCAGATAGACGGAACAATGGAAGTGCTGCCTTTGGATATGAGGAAAACGTATCAACTTTCAGACATCGGATATGCGCTTGCTCAGATCCATTTTCCGGCAGGAGAACATGAGATGCAAGTTGCCAGAAGGAGACTGGTTTTTGAAGAGTTTCTTATTTTTATATTATCTGTGCGCCGTCTGAAGCAAAAGAAGGAGAAGACGAAAGCGGGGTATCAGCTTAGGAAAGTCCAGGAAGTGCAGAAGTTTTCCCAAAATCTGGGATATGAACTGACGAACGCCCAGAAAACAGTGTGGGCAGAGATTGAGAGCGACATGCAAAAGGAGACTGCGATGGCGCGGTTGGTGCAGGGAGATGTCGGTTCCGGAAAAACCGTGATTGCGGTGATGGCACTTTTGATGACGGCGGAGAATGGATGCCAGGGTGCATTGATGGTCCCGACGGAGGTGCTCGCGCGACAGCATTATGAGACGATCTGCGGGCTCTTTGAGAAAAACGGATATCGCCATCGCGTGACGCTTTTGACAGGTTCGATGACGGCGAAAGAAAAAAGAGCAGCATATGAGGAGATTGAATCAGGGCAGACAGCGGTGATTGTGGGAACGCATGCTTTAATTCAGGAAAATGTAACCTACAAAAAACTTGCACTGACAATTACCGATGAACAGCATCGTTTTGGAGTAAAACAGAGAGAAGAGCTGATCGGAAAGGGAAAATGTCCCCATACGCTTGTCATGAGCGCTACACCGATTCCGAGAACCCTTGCGGTGATTCTGTATGGAGATCTCGATATCTCTGTGATGAATGAAATGCCTTTAAACAGACTTCCGATTAAGAACTGTGTTGTGGATACGAGCTACCGTCCAAAAGCTTATCATTTCATACAGAGAGAAGTTGAGAAGGGACATCAGGCATATGTGATCTGCCCCATGGTGGAAGAAAGTGAGGCGATGGAGGCGGAAAATGTCATCGACTACACGGAGCAATTGAAGGAAGCACTGCCGTGTGATATTTCAGTGGCGTATCTTCACGGGAAGATGAAGGCAAAGGAAAAAAACGAGATCATGGAGCGTTTTGTGGCGGGAGAAATTCAGGTGTTAGTCTCAACAACCGTCATTGAAGTCGGAGTCAATGTCCCTAATGCCACGGTGATGATGATCGAAAACGCAGAGCGATTCGGTCTGGCACAGCTTCATCAGCTTCGCGGGAGAGTCGGGCGTGGAAAAGATCAGAGCTACTGTATTATGATACGCGCTTCGGAGGGAAAAGTGGTGAAGGAGCGACTGGAGATCTTAAATCATTCCAATGACGGTTTCTATATTGCGGCGCAGGATTTAAAGCTGAGAGGACCGGGAGATCTGTTTGGAATCAGACAGAGCGGTATGATGGAATTTAAGATCGGTGATGTGTTTCAGGATGCGAAAGTACTTCAGGATGCAAATGAAGCGGCAGAACAGCTGATCACACAGGACCCGGATCTGACGATGGAAGAGCATCAGAGATTGAGGCGGAAGATAGAACAGTATTTTTTAGAGGATTCCGAAAGCGTGAATCTTTAAAAATGGTTGTAATTTGGCGAAATTTGTTATATGATTCATAAGGACACTTAATTATGGAAAACAGAAAAACGGAGTGTTTTTTCCGCTCACTGTCTTAAGAGAAAAAAATACTCCGTTTTTGGTCATAGAAATGAAAAAGATATCTGTGATGTTTATCACTTCGGGTTTTTCAGATTTCTAAGGCTGATGTGAAAAACAAAAATGAAAAATCAGTGAAAGCTGTCTCGGTTAGAATTTGGAACTTCCCATACTGCCAGAGCCAGTGCTCATGCTGCCTGTGTTTCCAGTCATCTGTCTTTCCTGTGCTTCGATCATTTTTTTCACCATATATCCGCCTACAGAACCGTTCTGTCTGGAAGTCAGGTTTCCGTTGTATCCATCTGTCAGCGGGACACCAAGCTCATTTGCTACTTCGAATTTAAAACGGTTTAATGCACTTTTTGCCTCTGGCACAGATGCTTTGTTGGATGAATTATTTGACATATAAATGCCTCCTTTGTTTCTTTCCTTTTTATTTTGCAATTTTTTGTTGCAATGGTATTATGTGAAGAAAAACAAAAAATAAACTAGAAATTTTTTCAAGAGATGACATTTTTTGAGAAAATCTAGAAAAATATCTTTTAAATATGAGGTATAGTATGATATAATTGGAGCAACTATAAAGTAGGAGATAAATGAGAATGAATATAGGATTAATTGCGCACAACAGCAAGAGAACTTTGATAGAAGATTTTTGTATCGCATACAAGCGGATTCTCGCAAAACATGAGCTGTATGCGACAGGGACAACAGGCAGGAGAGTGGAAGATGTGACGAACCTGAAGGTTCACAAGTTTCTTCCTGGAAGCATCGGGGGCGACAAACAGTTTATGGAGATGATTGAGAGAAACGGACTTGATATGGTACTGTTTTTCTACAATCCGGCTATGATTAATCCAAAAGAGCCGGACATCTATGAGATTTCCAAGTGCTGTGATCAGTACAATATTCCGATCGCGACAAATATCGCAACGGCGGAGTCTCTGATTTTGGGATTAGACAGAGGAGATTTGGACTGGAGACTGCTTTGATCTTTTTGAGTTGATCTGTTTTACCAAAGAGTGGCGGTTTGAAAAAATCGTAAAAAGTCCACAATATACAATTTGGAGGATGCAGATGTATGTCGATCAATGACATTGAAAATTTATTCCTTTTTGCGGGCGGTCTGGGCATGTTCCTGTTTGGAATGCACAGTATGTCAGATGGTATCCAGAAAACCACGGGAAGTAAGATGCAGGAGCTTCTTGGTGTTCTGACGCACAATCGCCTGATTGCTGTGCTGGCGGGAGCCTTGATCACAGCGATTATCCAGAGTAGTGGAGCTACCACGGTTATGGTGGTAGGTTTTGTAAATGCAGGGATTATGTCGCTGGAACAGGCCGTGGGTGTCATCATGGGTGCCAATATCGGTACTTGTATCACGTCTTGGATCGTATCGATGGGGCAGCTCGGAGATAGTTTTAAAGCACTTTCCCCGTCCCTGTATGCACCGCTTCTGGTTGGAATCGGCGCATTTTTGATCATGTTTGCGAAAAAACAGAAGAAGAGAAATATCGGGGATATTCTGATCGGTCTTGGGCTTTTGTTCATCGGTCTTGATTTTATGAAAAATTCAGCGGCTGACTACATGGAACTTCCAATCTTCACACAGGCATTTGCACTGTTTGGAAATAACCCGATTCTGGGTATTTTGATCGGAGCGATTGTGACAGGAATCATGCAGAGTTCCTCGGCAGCTGTTGGTATTTTACAGACACTGGCTGCGACGGGCGGTGTGGTGACGACAAGTTCTGCCATCTACATCAGCCTTGGATCAAACATCGGATCTTGTTTTACGGCACTTTTATCGAGTGTGGGCGCACCGAGAAATGCAAAGCGTACAGCTGTGATTCATTTGTCGTTCAATGTGATCGGAGCAGTCATCTTTGGTGTTGCCACTTCGTTGTTCTTTAAATTCAATCCGGCGTTTGGCTCGGCAGGGATCGACAGTGTGGGAATCTCCGTATTCCACACGGTGTTCAACCTTGTATGTACGATTTTGCTCTTCCCGTTTGCTAGCTATCTAGTGAAATTATCGGGCATCATTGTGAAGGGCAAAGACGAGGAAGAGGTCGATGAGAGTGACGAGCGCGTGACGCTGCGCCATCTTGACGATCGTATTCTGGAGAGCCCTTCCTTCGCGGTTGAGAATGCGATTCTCGAAGTGGTCCATATGGGGAAGATTGTACAGAGTAATCTGAAATGTGCATATGAGGCGATCCTGGATTACAGTCAGGACAAGATACAGAAAGTCTATGAGACAGAGAAGACGATCAACAGCATGGAAAAGATGATCACAGAATATCTCGTAAAGATCAGCAATCTGTCTCTGAACGAAGAGCAGCATACCGTGATCAATAACCTGTTTTACTCGGTCAGCGATATCGAGCGTGTGGGTGATCACACGGAGAATCTGGTGGAGCTTGTCGATGTGAAAGATGGACAGCCGATCGTATTCTCAGAGATGGCTCAGGAAGAGCTGAAAGAGATTATGAAACTGGTATTTCAGGCGTATTCCTGCGCGATCGAGGCGAGAGAAAAACATAGCATTGATGCGGCAAACAGCGTATCAAAATATGAGGATCAGGTCGACAATATGGAGGAAGAACTGAGAGAGACTCATATCGAGCGCCTCTCAAAGCAGCTTTGCTCCCCGACAAACGGGGTGGTATTCCTCGATATTATCAGCAATCTGGAAAGAATTTCGGATCATGCCTACAACCTTGCAGGTTATGTGATGTCAGAAGAATAGAAAAAATAAGAAAATAGATAAAAAGATCGGCTGTCTCCTCTGCGGCACCCCTAAAAAGGGAATGCGGCAGAGGAGACAGCCGATTTTTATACAGAAAATGTACGGCGGAACGCCAAACTTACGGGAGTGTGACCTCCATAGTAGCCTGAAGCCCTAATTTCTTTAAAGTCTCGACATCAACTTTGGCGAGCTGAGAAGAGCAGTGTACCTGGAGACCTCTCAACATAGGAAGCATGTCCAGAGCCTTGCGGGCATTTTCGTCCGTTGCGGCGCTGATGGAGAGGGCGATCAGAACCTCATCAATGTGGAGACGAGGGTTTTTACTGCCGAGGTAGAGGGTCTTCAAATCCTGGATTGGCTTGATTGCTTCAGGGGAGATCAGATGGATCTCATGGTTAATGTGGGCAAGCGCCTTTAAGGAATTTAAGATCATCGCGGCACAAGGACCAAGCAGATCAGAGGTTTTGCCATAGTGGATGGTACCATCGTCCATCTCGATCGCTGCGGCGGGAGCACCCTGTTCTGACGCCATGTCCAGAGCTGCCTTTACGACTCTGCGGTATTCTTTAGAGATCTTGGCCTGACTCATCACCATCTCAATCTTAAAAATTTCCTGTTCACTTGCGCGGTCATCGGCAAATTTGTTTAAGGATTCATAGTAGCGGCGGATGATTTCTTGTTTGGAAGCTTCCTGGCATACTGCGTCATCGACAATACAGTTTCCTGCCATGTTGACACCCATATCTGTCGGCGATTTGTATGGACTTTCCCCGTAAATGCGCTCGAAGATGGCACTCAGGACGGGGAAAATTTCTACATCGCGGTTGTAATTGACCGTAGTGATGCCATATGTCTCCAGATGGAATGGATCGATCATATTGACGTCGTTTAAGTCGGCAGTCGCAGCTTCGTATGCGAGGTTCACCGGATGTTTTAGAGGAAGATTCCAGATCGGGAATGTCTCGAATTTGGCGTATCCGGCACGCACACCGCGCATATGCTCATGATAGAGCTGGGAGAGACAGGTAGCCATCTTTCCGCTGCCAGGTCCTGGAGCTGTGATAACGACAAGCGGACGAGAAGTCTCAATGTAATCGTTCTTGCCATACCCCTCTTCACTGACGATTTTTGCAATATTGTGAGGATATCCTGGAATCAGATAATGGAGATAAACTTTGAGTCCACGTTTTTCCAGTTTGCCCTTAAAGACATCAGCACTGTTCTGTCCGGAATACTGAGTAATCACGACACTTCCCACATAGAGTCCCTTTTCACGGTAAATGTCGATCAGGCGAGTCACTTCCACATCGTAAGTGATCCCGAGATCACCGCGAACTTTGTGCTTTTCGATGTCGGCTGCACTGATGGCAATGACAATTTCTGCATGGTCAGCAAGCTGCATAAGCATTTGGAGTTTGCTGGAAGGCTCAAAACCGGGAAGAACACGGGAGGCATGGTAATCGTCGAACAATTTCCCGCCGAATTCCAAGTAAAGTTTATTGTCAAAGTGACTGATGCGTTCCTTGATGTGGGCAGATTGCATGTCTAGATATTTTTTATTGTCAAAACCTATTTTATTCATCATTTTCTCCTTCAATTTTTATTTTCCTGGCAGATAAAAAATGCCATATTTAAAAATATTATACGACATTTGAAATATAATTTCTACCCTTAAATATTTTTCTATGCACCATTCAATATGCTGAGTGAAGGGTACAAGTTGATTTCGAAAAAGAAACAGATAAAAAAATGAAATTGTATACAAAAAGATTGACATCTCAGAAAGGAAAACACTATAATAACAGAGAAATCAACATGACTGTCTGTGATGGAAATGTTTGAGTTCAGAGATTGTAACAGGCAGTTTGCGATGGGAAAGTAATATGGCGGAAGGTTCAATTCGCCAAAAGAAAGAAAAGGAAAATGGTATGAGAGTGATAGCAGGAAAAGCAAGACGTCTTCCGCTGAAGACGATCGCAGGTATGGAGACAAGACCAACCACTGATCGGATTAAAGAGACACTGTTCAATATGCTGCAGCAGGATCTGGAAGGATGTCGTTTCCTGGATCTTTTTAGCGGAAGCGGCGGGATTGGAATTGAGGCTTTGAGCAGAGGTGCAAGAGAAGCCGTGTTCGTGGAAAATAACCGAAAGGCAGTTGCATGTATCACGGATAATCTGAAATTTACAAAGCTGGAAAAAGAAGCGCGTGTGATATGCAGCGATGTCCTGACAGCGCTCAGAAAGCTGGAGTCAGAGCAGCCTTTTGATTTCATTTTCATGGATCCTCCGTATCAGAGACAGCTGGAAGAACAGGTTCTGGAATATTTGAAGGATTCTTCTCTCGTCTCAGAGATGACACAGGTGATTGTGGAGGCTTCTTTGGAGACATCATTTGACTATGTGGAAGAATTGGGATTTGAGATTTTAAAGAAAAAGAAATATAAGACAAACGAGCATGTATTTCTGAGAAAAAAAGAGAAGGAAAGAGATACTCAGTGAGGAGGAACCTATGAGAAGAGCAGTCTATCCGGGAAGTTTCGATCCGGTTACGTTGGGGCATCTTGATATCATTCGCCGGTCATCAGATCTAGTTGATGAACTGATTGTGGGAGTTTTAAATAACAGTGCAAAAACACCGTTGTTTTCTGTGGAAGAACGTGTTAAACTATTGATGGACGTTACAAAAGATATCAGTAATGTGCGCATCCAGGCTTTTTCGGGACTGTCCGTCAATTTTGCAAAAGAAATGGGAGCAGAATTTATCGTCAGAGGACTTCGGGCGATCACGGATTTCGAATATGAACTTCAGATGGCACAGACGAATCGGATTATGAATCCGGAGATCGATACCGTCTTTTTGACAACGAGTCTGGAATATGCATATTTGAGTTCCACGACGGTAAAAGAGGTGGCATCGTACGGCGGAGATATTTCGAAATTTGTGCCTGCTACGGTAGTAGATCAGGTTTTTCATAAAATGGCGGAAAAAAAGAATAAAAAATAAGGAGAGAAATAAAATGAGCAGTAGAATAGAACAAATCATTCAGGAAATTGAAGACTATGTGGAGAGCTGTAAATTTCAGCCGCTGTCTTCCACAAAAATTGTGGTAAATAAAGAAGAATTAGAAGAGCTGCTGCGTGAGCTGCGAATGAAGACACCGGATGAGATCAAGCGGTACCAGAAGATTATCAGCAGCAAAGATGCGATTATTCAGGATGCAAAGAGCAAGGCGGAGACGGAAGTGGCAGAAGCGACCGCAAAGGCACAGCAGCTGGTCAGTGACAGCGAAGTGATGCGCATGGCACAGGAGCAGGCAGAGGAGCTGCTGGAGCGCGCACAGAAGCAGGCACAGGAGATTGTTGACAATGCAACAAATGATGCCAATAATATCAGGATGAGTGCGATTTCTTACACGGATGAAATGCTGGAAAATCTGGAAAAAATCATGAGCCATACGATTGAGACGGCGGGGGCGAAGTATGAGACATTCCTGAATTCGATTCAGTCGTGCTATGATATTGTGAATAAGAATCGACAGGAACTCTCTCCTCAGGAGGTGCCGAGCAATTATATCCCGGACGAGGATGAAGAGGAAGAAGAGGAATAGTTTTACAGAGAGGACAAGCAGAAATCGACAGTGAGGTTTCAAAACCAGAAGTGGACACAGGGAAGGACAGCGTATTTGTAGATATCTCCCGGAAAAGACAGACAGAATGCTTTTAGGGGAGATATCTGCAAATCTTACAGGAGAAAGCATACGGTCAGCAAACAGGCGATCATGCAGATCAGTATGCGTGCTTTTAAGTAGGAGCGGATGGACAGGACATTGGAGGCGAGAACACTTTGTGTCTGTGCGAGCGCGCACAGACCTCCCCATACGCAAGTGAGACAGAGGAGAAAATACTTTTGTGCAAAAGGAAAATCCTGAGCTCCGATAAAAGTGATCCCGTTGGTCAATTCGATACTGCCCACCAAAAAAGCGGGAAGCCATACATCTTGGAAGGGCAAGGACTGTATGAGGCGGGAGAGGATGGAAAAAAGGATGACATAGCATCCAAGTTTCAGAATAGTAAATACCGCGTTCATGATGCAGGCATCAATCAATTCAAAACGAATTTGAATTTTTGATGTCTGTTTTTTATACACTGCGCCGGTAGGAGGCATCTTTTTTCGGAACGATTGATTTGTGAGGATTCCGTAGATCATTGGCGCCCCATAGACAATCAAAAGTGTCGGAACGAGATAGCGTGCGTCTCTCATTGTCTGCAGCACTGTGACGTTGATCAGAAACATGGGGCTGACATTGTTGACGAAAGGAAGCAGGTAAGAAGCCTCTGCATCCGACAGCTGTCCATTTTTTGAGAGGTCACTGATGGTTTTGGATCCCATCGGAAAACCGCACAGAAAGCCGATAATAAGTGCGTAGGTACCATATGTACTCAGGCAAAACAGGCGCGAGGTGAGAGGACAGAGAAAACGGACAAGACAGTGAACCAGATCGAGCTGAATGAGTAGGTTCGAAAAAATCATCATTGGCAGCAGGGTGGGAATCAGAGTGTCAAACCACAGATGGAGACCAGACTGTGCGGCTGCAAAGGCGTCTGATGGGTGAGAGAAAAGATAAAAGAGCAAAACAAAAAGAGTGAGCGCAGAAAAAAATCGTTTCATAGAGACATTCCTTTGATTGTTTTGTATAGTCTATGAGAGTGCAAAAAAAAACATGAGATGATTTCAGAAAGGTTTATATGCTGCACATTGGAAGGCGGACTTTTCTTGTAAATGAAATGCATATATTTGTCTTAAAAAAGTGCAGGGAAAAGTATGAAAAGAAAAAATTGGGCAGAGTGTGGATTGAGATGGGTGCTTGTCCTGAGCGCAGTGTGGCTGCTATTATTTTTTCTCGACCAGAATAAGAAATTGGGAAATCTGGGACAGTATAGCGAGGAGACGGAAGTGTTTCGTCAGATGGAGCTGTCGGAGGCACTCCTTGAGCGGCTAAATGAACTTTCGGAGGAGACAGGATATTCCATGGGAGAGGAGATTGCTGTTTTTCTTCCCACATTTCGATTTCAGATGGAAGATCATGAGAAGGAAATGACACAAGAATCGCTGGAAAAATGGGACCTTTTTTACACAGAAAAGAAAAGTCAGTCTTTTGCAAGACTGAAAGAGAGCTGTCGTGCGATCTGGGATGACCTTGAGTGTTTTCCAGTGGAGAATGGGGAGAAAAAGATGGTTTTTGAAGATTCCTGGATGTTTGCGCGCACCTATGGAGGGGAGCGCGGACATGAAGGGACCGATTTAATACCACCGAAAAACTTCAGAGACTACTATCAAATCGTCAGCATGACAGATGGAATCGTTGAGAAGATAGGATGGCTTGAGAAGGGCGGATGGAGGATCGGAATCCGTTCGGAACATGGGGGATATTTTTATTATGCCCACCTTTCTTCTTACGCAAAGGAATTTCAGATTGGGGAGAAAGTGGAGGCAGGAGATCTGTTAGGATATATGGGGGATACGGGATACGGTGTCGAGGAAAATACAAGCGGAAAATTTGATGTGCATCTTCACCTTGGAATTTATATAAAGACAGAGAGGATGGAAGAAATGAGTGTCAACCCATACTGGGTTCTTCGTTTTCTGCAGCTAAAGGTGCGGGAGAATTCGTAGGATGTGCCGCTTTTCATTTATTCGGAAGTGTGGTATACTAAACCGTTAGGAAATCAAGGAGAGACATGGATATGGAAATACAACTGTGGAAAAAAATTTTAGATCCGTATGAGCTTGCAGTCAAGGAATTGATTGTAAAGTTTGAACATTTGATCCAGGAGCATAGACAGCAGGGACTGTACTCGCCGATTGAGCAGGTGACGGGGAGAGTAAAATCTGTCTCCAGTATTTTAAATAAAATGAAAAAGAAAAAGATTGCAATGGAAGAGATGGAGGAGAAGGTGGAAGATATCGCTGGGGTCCGTATCATCTGTCAATTCGTGGAGGATATCGAACGCGTTGTGGAGATTATCCGAAATCGGAGTGATATGGAAGTGAAGGAAGAGCGCGACTATATTACCAATATGAAAGAGAGCGGATACCGCAGCTACCATGTGATTATCTACTATCCAATCGAGACGCTGGAAGGGATGAAAAAGATCCAGGCAGAAATCCAGATTCGCACGCTTGGCATGAATTTCTGGTCTACGATTGAACATTCCCTGCAGTATAAATATGAAAAAAATATTCCAGATCACATCCGGGAGCGACTGACAAAGGCAGCAGATGCGATTATCGTGTTAGACCGCGAGATGTCGACAGTGCGCAGCGAGATTATGGATGCGCAGAATTCATTGCTTTTGCAGGAGAGTCTGGTGTCTGAGATTTTGACTACCATCCATAATCTGTATCACCTGGCGAATAAGAGGGAGCTTTTAAAGATCCAGGATGAGTTTTATAAGATTTATGAGCTGAATGATATTGAGCAGCTGAAGAGGTTTCAGAGGGAACTCGATCGGATAGCACAGGGATACCGCGCTCAGTCTGTGGAGCATAAAGGAATCAAAAACTGAAGATGGGAGAAGAAAGATGAAGCTGCCAGAAGCATTTTTGGAGAAAATGAGAGAGCTGCTCGGCACGGAGTATGAGTCTTACGAGAAAAGTTATGACAATCAGAGAGTCTGCGGGCTGCGCGTCAACACGGCAAAGATTTCGGTGGAGGAGTTTTTGAAGATCACTCCGTTTGCGCTGCGCCCGATTCCGTGGACGAAAAATGGATTTTATTACCGGGAGGAGGACGCAGTGACGAAGCATCCTCACTATTTTGCAGGACTTTACTATGTACAAGAGCCAAGCGCTATGATCCCTGCCCGCATTCTTCCGATAACTCCTGGGGAGAAAGTGCTTGATTTGTGCGCTGCGCCGGGAGGCAAGGCGACGGAACTCGGGGCGAAATTGAAGAGAAACGGACTTTTGGTCGCAAATGATATCAGTAATTCTAGAGCAAAGGGATTGCTAAAAAATCTGGAATTGTTTGGAATAGGAAATATGCTTGTGACAAGCGAGACACCGCAGAAGCTTTTGCAGTATTTCCCGGAATTTTTTGATAAGATTCTGATCGATGCACCGTGTTCCGGTGAGGGAATGTTTCGCAAGGATCCATCTATGGCACAGGATTGGCTGGAGAGAGGACCTTCTTATTATGCACCGATTCAGAGAGAAATTTTGGAGACGGCCTCAAAGATGGTAAAACCAGGGGGAAGTATAGTGTACTCGACTTGTACCTTTGACCCGGAAGAAAATGAGAAAAATATCCAGTATTTTCTCGATCACCACAGCGAATTTTCAATCGAGAAAATAGAAGACTGGGAAGAACACTTTTCCTGTGGGAGAACACAAGAGACAAAAAACGAAGCGATGAGACAGTGCGTGCGCATCTGGCCTTACAAGGTAGAAGGAGAAGGTCATTTTGCGGCACTGTTAAAAAGGCAAACGTCAGAGAATTCGAGAGAGAACACAAGAGAGATGGACGGTTGTGATTTTAAGGATTTGGGAAGAAAAGACCGCAAAGGAGATAGTGTCATCCTCTCAGAGGAGACAGCGGCGTTTTTTAAGCAGGTCAAATTGCCGCTGCTGTCTCAAGGAACGGTCACGAATTATGGAGGAAAGCTATATCTGCTCCCAAAGGATCTGAATAATATCCGTGGACTGCGTTTCTTAAGAACAGGTCTGTATCTCGGGGAAGAGGCGAAAAACCGCTTTGAGCCGAGTCAGGCGCTTGCAATGTATCTGAGAGCCGAGGAGTATGCACAGTCTTTTTCGATGGATTCGAGAGATGTGAGGGTTTTAAAGTATTTAAAAGGCGAGACAATCGAGGCAGAGGAGTGCCCCTACAAGAAGGGATATGTGCTTGTCTGTGTGGATGGCTACCCTCTTGGCTGGGCAAAGGTGGCAGGAGGATTCCTGAAAAATAAGTATTATGTGGGATGGAGGTTACAGTGATGGCAAAAATGCGGCTGGATAAATTTTTGTCTTCGGCGGGTGCTGGAACGCGCAGTGAGGTGAAAGATCTTCTGAGAAAGGGTGCTGTGGAAGTAAACGGCATCGTCTGCAAAAAGCCTGAGCAGAAGGTGGAACCTTCGGAGGATACCGTGCTGCTTTTTGGAGAACGCATTGCCTATGAAGAAGTGGCATATTTTTTACTCCATAAGCCGGCAGGATGTGTCAGTGCCACGCAGGATGTACACGAGAAAACAGTGCTTGACTATCTTGATGAGCCGCAGTGCAAGGATCTGTTCCCAGTGGGAAGATTGGATAAAGATACGGAGGGATTACTTCTGATCACAAACGACGGTGATCTGGCGCATAGACTGCTCTCGCCCAAAAAGCATGTGGACAAGACGTACTATGCCGAGATCGAGGGTGTTGTCACAGAGGAAGACATAAAGGCTTTTTGTGAGGGAATCGACATTGGAGATGAGAAGAAAACCTTGCCGGCAAAACTTACTGTTCTGGAAGTAGCACCGAGATCGAAAGTCGAGGTGACGATCCAGGAGGGGCGATATCACCAGATCAAGAGAATGTTTGAGGCGGTCGGAAAGAGGGTAGTCTATCTGAAGCGTATCTCCATGGGACCGCTTGTGTTGGAGGACTCTCTGAAAAAGGGAAGATACCGCCGTCTGAGAGAAGAAGAAATTGCACAGTTAAAGAGAGGATGTTAGAGGATGCTGGCAGGAAAAAAGGCAGTGATTTTTGACATGGACGGCACACTGCTCGACTCGATGTGGATGTGGCGTTCGATCGATGTGGAATACCTTGACCGTTTTGGAATTGCGCTTCCTGAGGGACTGCAAAGAGAGATCGAAGGAAAGAGCTATACGGAGACAGCGATCTATTTTCACGAACGATTTTTGCCTGATAGAAGCGTGGAAGAAATTAAGCAGGACTGGTATGAGATGAGCGAGAAAAAATACAGAACGCAGGTCTTCTACAAGCCTGGGGCAGAGCTGTTTTTGAGTGAGTTGAAAAGACGAGGCATCAAGATGGCGATTGCCACAAGCAACAGCATGGAACTTGTGAAGGCAGCACAAGAGTCGCTTCATCTGGAGCGCTACATTGATTTTGTCTGCACAGGATGCAGTGTTGCCAGGGGAAAGCCTGCCCCGGATGTCTATCTGAAGGCAGCCGAAGAATTAGGAATTTCTCCTTTGGAGTGCCTTGTATTTGAGGATGTCCCGATGGGAATTTTGGCAGGGAAAAATGCAGGGATGAAGGTGTGTGCAGTGGAGGACGATTTTTCGAGAGATCAAGAAGAAACGATCCGCGCTCTGGCAGACTACTATATTCGCGATTACCGTGAAGTATTGGACGGCACATATGAGAAACTGCATGGGGAGAAAGAGATCAGAGGTATTCCTGAGTCGAATTTCAGCAAATGCGATACTGGAGGTAGCGATGAACAATAATTTTTTACCGATTTGCATGGAGGATTTAAAAGAGCGCGGAATAGAACAGCTTGATTTTGTCTACGTGACGGGGGATGCCTACGTGGATCACCCGTCGTTTGCCCACGCGCTTTTGGGGCGTTTGCTGGAGGCAAACGGATATAAAGTGGGTATTTTGGCACAGCCAGATTGGAAGAAGAAAGAGAGCATCGAGGCACTGGGCAGACCGCGCCTGGCTTTTTTGGTATCTGCCGGAAATATGGACTCTATGGTGAATCATTACAGTGTTTCTAAAAAGAGGCGTCAGACCGATGCGTTTTCTCCGGGAGGAGTGATGGGAAAGCGACCAGACAATGCAACCATCGTATACTGTAATCTGATCCGTCAGGCATACGGTCAGATTCCGATCATTATTGGCGGAATCGAGGCAAGTCTTAGAAGACTTGCGCATTATGACTACTGGTCAAATTCGCTGAAGCGGTCTATTCTGCTGGACTCTGGCGCAGATTTGATCTCTTATGGGATGGGAGAGCGATCTCTTTTGCAGATCGCAGAAGCACTTGCCTCCGGGATTGCTGTGCAGGATATCACGTATGTGGAGGGGACGGTCTATAAGACGAGGCATCTGGAAAATGTCTATGAGTATGAGATGCTGCCTTCCTATGAAGAATTAAAAGGAGACAAATTAAATTACGCAAAAAGTTTTTATACGCAATATTGCAATACGGACCCATTTTCCGGGAAACGCCTTGTCGAGCCATATGGTCAGAGAATGTTTGTGGTACAGAATCCGGCGGCGAAGCCTCTTTCTCAGACGGAGATGGATCGTATCTATGCACTGCCATATCAGAGAACGTATCACCCGATCTATGAGGAGGCTGGTGGCGTCCCGGCGATCGAGGAAGTCAAATTTAGTCTTGTCAGCAACCGCGGCTGTTTTGGGGGATGCAGTTTCTGCGCGCTGACGTTCCATCAAGGACGGATCATCCAGACGAGAAGCCATGAGTCGATTATCGAGGAAGCAAAGAAGTTTATCTGGGATCCTGAATTCAAAGGATATATCCACGATGTCGGAGGACCAACAGCAAATTTCAGGCAGCCATCCTGTCAAAAACAGCTCACAAAAGGTGTCTGTCCAAACAGGCAGTGTCTGTTCCCGACGCCTTGCAAAAATCTGGTCGTCGATCACAGCGATTACCGGAAGCTGCTGCGCAAGCTGAGAGAGTTGCCGAACGTGAAAAAGGTGTTTATCCGTTCGGGAATCCGTTTTGATTATCTGATCTACGATAAGGATGAGAGTTTCTTTCGTGAACTTGTCGAGCACCATGTCAGCGGACAGCTCAAAGTGGCGCCGGAACACATCTGTGACGCGGTGCTCTCGAAGATGGGAAAGCCCGAAAATAGCGTGTATGAGCGTTTTACTGCGAAGTATCGCCAGTTGAACCAGAAACTGGGCAAAAACCAGTATCTTGTTCCGTATCTGATGTCCTCTCATCCAGGCTCCACTTTAAAGGAGGCGGTGGCGCTGGCTGAATATCTGCGGGATCTTGGATATATGCCTGAGCAGGTGCAGGATTTCTATCCGACTCCGTCGACGATCTCGACGTGTATGTATTATACCGGCGTGGACCCGCGCACCATGGAAAAGGTGTATGTGCCGGTCAATCCACATGAAAAGGCGATGCAGAGGGCTCTGATTCAGTACCGCAACCCCAAAAACTATGATCTTGTCTATGAGGCACTTACGCTTGCAGGGCGCACGGATCTGATCGGATTTGACAAGCATTGTCTGATCCGTCCGAGAAAGATGGCTACAGAGTCTTGGAAAGCAAAAGGTGAAAAAAATACAAAAGAGATAAGGGAAAAGCATACAACGTATGCGGAAAAGAGACCAGAAAAACCAGACAGACAAAATCTTCCAAAGAAAAAGAAAACCATTCGCAATGTACACAAAAAGAAACAGGGGTGAGAGGATGAAGATTGCGATTGTGACAGGTGCTTCCTCAGGGATGGGGAGAGAGTTTGTCCTTCAGATTCAAAAGCAACATCCGAAACTTCAGGAGATCTGGGTCATTGCAAGACGCACACAAAAATTAGAGATGCTTCCATCAAAGCCTATTCCGATTCGGATTCTGTCGTTGGATTTGATCAGTAAGGAAGATCAGGAGTCCTACCGAAAAGAATTGGAGGAATATGCACCGCAGGTTCAACTGTTAATTCACTGTGCAGGAATGGGATTTCTCGGGCGAATGGATGAGATTTCGGCGGAAGATCAGATCAAGGAGACGCAGCTGAACTGCGAGGCATTGGCTGCAGTCATATTGTATGCGATTCCCTATCTGAGTGCGGGAAGCCGTATCGTGACGCTGGCGTCTTCTTCAGGCTTTGCACCGCAGCCGGGATTTGGTGTCTATGCGGCGACAAAGGCGTACGCTCTGAGTTTTACAAGGACGCTGCGCGCAGAGCTGCGAGAAAAAAAGATTACGGTCACCGCTGTCTGTCCCGGACCTGTCAACACACCGTTTTTTGAGATCGCAGAGCGTGGCGCAAAAAGACCGGCATGGAAGAGTGTCTTTCTGGCAGATCCGAAGAAAGTAGTGAGAAAAGCAATGACTGACAGCGAAAAAGGGAGAGAACTGTCCATTTACGGAGTGTGGATGAAAATATGGTATGTGGCGGCAAAGCTGATCCCTCACGGGCTGGTTCTGGCGGTTTTATCGCATACAGGGAGGAAAGAGAAAGCGCATAAGAAAGGATGAAGAACGATGCATCAGAAAGCACAGGGCATCAAAAATGTACAAAAAGGAAAATTTGGATACTTAAAAGCACAGAGAAAAAAACAGATTTTAATCACAGCAGTTTTGTATGCAGCTCCTCTTTTATTATTTTTCACAGGATTGTGGCAGACAGGGACAAGAAAAAACTGGTTTACAATGATCGCGGTCGTCGGATGTCTTCCTGCATGTAAGTGGACGGTCAATGTCATTATGCTGTTTTTGCAGAAGCCACTCTCAAGAGAAGTGTATGAAAAGATTGTGCCGCATGAGGGAACTTTGACGACAGCGTATGAGCTTACGTTTACAGCATACGAAAAAAATACCTCGGTGGCGGCGATCGCAATCTGCGGCAATGAAGTGATTGCGTATACAGAAGACCCGAAAGCCGACACGACATTTTTGGAGAAACATATCACCAATATTTTGCTTCAGAACAATTTTTATGGGGTTCATGTCAAAGTTGTAAAAGATCTGAAGAGATATCTCGAGCGAATGGACAGCTTTAATAAGCGCGCCGACGAACTGCGAAAGGGAATCAAGTTTGTTCCAGATCAAAAATATCCAGAGCTTTCAAGAGAAGAATTGATGTGCCACACGATGATGGCAATCTCACTGTGAGAGAGGAAAAAATATGCGTCAACTTACCATAAACGACAGAGAGGCAGGGCAGCGTCTTGACAAATGGCTTGCCAAATATATGACGAAGGCCCCGAAAAGTTTTTTCTATAAGATGATGCGGAAGAAAAACATTGTGGTCAATGGAAAAAAAGTGCAGGGAAATGAAAAATTAAATGCGGGCGATCAGATTTCCCTGTATCTCTCCGAGGAGACGATTCAAAATTTTCAGGAGGAGAGAAAGGCGCCGCAGAAGAAGAAAAAACTTGACATTTTGTATGAGGATGAGCAGATTCTTTTTGTCAATAAGCCCGTAAACATGCTTTCACAGAAAGCAGAGGCGACCGATATTTCCTTAAATGAGTATCTGATTGCGTATCTGCTTGAAACAGGAGAGCTGACAAGAGAAGATCTGGCACGGTTTCAGCCGTCGATCTGCAACCGTCTTGACCGAAACACAAGCGGGATTGTGGCGGCAGGGAAGAGTATAGCAGGGCTGCAGATGCTCTCGGAAATGTTCAAAGAGCGAACCCTGCAAAAATATTATCACTGCCTTGTGAAGGGACAGATCACAAAAGAACAGAAGGTAGAGGGATATCTGACGAAGGATAAGGCAAAGAATCAGGTGATGATCCGCAGAGAGTGCACAGAAGGTGCAGACTGGATCTGCACAAAATATCGACCGATCAAAGTGTTTTCGTGGTGCACGTATCTGGAGGTGGAGCTGATCACGGGGCGCTCCCACCAGATCCGCGCCCATCTGGCAAGCCAGGGACATCCACTGTTTGGTGACACGAAATACGGAGATGCGGCTCTGAACAAAATATGCAGGGAACAATATCAACTCCATCACCAGCTGCTTCACTGTGCGCGTCTGGAGCTTCCTGAAATAGAAGGAGATTTCTCCTACCTGTCAGGAAAGGTGATCACCGCACCAATGCCGGAACAATTCGAAAAGATTTTGAGGAAACTTGAGACTAGGAGATAGCTATGGGTACATGGACATCGAGAGGATTGCGCGGATCGATGTTGGAGGAACTGGTAAACCGTTCTAATGAGCAGTATCTTGAGAAAGGACTTGCCCTGATCCAGAAAATCCCGACACCGATCACGCCGATCAAGATTGACAAAGAGCACCGTCATATCACGCTCGCATATTTTGACCAGAAAAGTACTGTAGACTATATCGGGGCGGTGCAGGGCATTCCTGTCTGCTTTGACGCAAAAGAATGCCACAGCGACACTTTCGCACTGCAGAATATCCATGCGCATCAGGTGACGTTCATGGAGAATTTCGAGCATCAGGGAGGTGTCTCATTTTTTCTGATTTTTTTTACGAACCGCAATGAGCTGTATTATCTGACATACAAGCAAATGCGAAAATTTTGGGATCGCGCCAAGAACGGCGGACGGAAAAGTTTCCGCTATGAGGAGCTGGATCCTTCTTTTTTTCTGGAACAGGAAAAGGGGATTCTGGTGCCCTACTTGGATGGGTTGGCAAAAGATCTTGAATTGAGGGATTGACTTTTGCTGGAGGCTTCGCTATAATTTACATCATGTGTAATGCACTGTGATAGCACGTTGCCACTTTAATATGATAAAGCAAACATGATTTGCCGATGAAAGGAATAGAGATATGAGACAACAATTGTTACATACACCAGAAGGTGTGAGAGACCGGTATCGTGAAGAATGTGAGAAAAAGCTCACGCTTCAGGACAATCTGCACTGCGTTCTGAGACGGTACGGATATCGGGATATCGAGACACCAACTTTTGAATATTTCGATGTGTTTGGCAGAGAGATCGGGACGACGCCGTCTAAGGATCTGTATAAGTTTTTTGACCGAGAGGGAAATACGCTGGTACTCAGACCAGATATCACGCCGTCCGTCTCGAGAGCCTTCGCAAAATATTTCGCCGAGGAGGAGCTTGCTGTCCGCCTGTGCTATGTCGGCAATACTTTTATCAATAACTCCAGCTACCAGGGGCGGTTAAAGGAGACGACACAGCTTGGAGCAGAGCTGATCGGGGACGACAGCGTGGATGCGGATGCAGAGATTGTGGCGATGGTGGTTGAGACCTTGCTGGCAGCAGGGCTGAAAGAATTTCAGATCAGTGTCGGTCACGCTGAGTTTTTCAAAAGTCTGTTAGACGAGACAGAACTTTTAGATGAGGAGAAGGAAGAACTGCATGCCTTGATTGCGAACAAAAATTATTTCGGGGCGGAGGAATTGCTATCTACGCTGAAAGTGAGAGAACAGTTAAAGGAGGCGTTGATCAGCCTTCCACAGTTGTTTGGCACGGTCAATGTCTTAGACCGCGCCGAGGCATTGGCAGGTTCCAACGAAAAAGCGCTTTCGTGCGTGAGACGGCTGAGAAGATTGTACCAGATTCTTCGCAGCTATGGATGCGAAGCGTACATTTCCTTTGACCTTGGCATGATGAACAGCTATGGATATTACACGGGAGTGATTTTCCGGGGATATACGTTCGGTACAGGGGATGAGATTGTCAAAGGAGGACGATACGATCAGCTTTTGCAGCACTTCGGAAAAGAAGCGCCATCGATCGGTTTTGTTGTCGTCATCGATCAGCTCTTGACAGCGCTGTCTCGCCAGAAGATTGATGTGGAGTTAAAACAGGAAAATACGATGATTTTGTATCGCCCGTCTGTGAGAGAGCAGGCGATCGCTCTTGCAAAGTATTACCGGGAGCTTGAAAAAAATGTGGAGCTGACACTGCAGAAAGACGGAAAGAGTGAAGAAGAATATATAGAAGCGGCGAAAAAGAATCAAATTCGCCGTGTGGTGCTTGTGGAAGAAGATGGAAAAGCGGTCATGGAAGACCTTGTGTCCGGCATGAAAAAAATGGGAACACTGGAAGCATTGATGGAGGAAGAAAGATGAGATATTTGACATTTGCCCTTGGAAAGGGACGGCTTGCGCAGAAAACGATGGCACTGTTTGAGCAGATCGGAATCAAGTGCGAGGAGATGAAAGATCCGTCCTCCAGAAAACTGATTTTTACGAATGAAGAATTAAAACTGAAATTTTTCCTCGCAAAAGGACCGGATGTGCCGACGTATGTAGAGTACGGGGCGGCAGATATCGGGATTGTCGGGAAAGATACGATTCTGGAAGAACAGCGAAAACTGTACGAAGTGCTGGATCTGGGATATGGAAAGTGCAGGATGTGCGTGTGCGGACCGGCTTCCGCAAAAGAACTGCTCAAACATCAGGAGCAAATCCGTGTGGCGACAAAGTATCCAAACATCGCCAAAGACTATTTTTATAATAAGAAACATCAGACCGTGGAGATTATCAAATTAAACGGATCGATTGAGCTGGCACCGATTGTGGGACTTTCAGAAGTGATTGTCGATATTGTTGAGACAGGATCTACGCTGCGTGAGAATGGACTTCAGGTTTTGGAGGAGGTTTGTCCGCTTTCTGCACGCGTGGTGGTCAATCAGGTCAGCATGAAAATGGAAAATGAGAGAATTACAAAAATTTTGAATGACTTAAAGAGCGTTTTGCCTTGAGATCAATAGATAGCTTATAGAAAAGAGGAGAGATTCGATGAGAATAGTAGAATTGACAGAAGAGACAAGAAAAGATCTGTTGGATCATCTGTTAAAGCGCAGCCCGAATAACTATGGGAAGTTTGAGGCGAGTGTTCAGGAGATTATCACCACCGTCAAGGAGAAGAAAGATGAGGCGGTTTTTGCCTATACAAAGCAGTTTGACAAAGTGGAGGTGACGAAAGAAACCATCCGCGTGACAGATGAAGAGATCAAAGAGGCGTATGAGAAAGTGGATCCTTCGCTGATCGATGTCATCAGAAAAGCGCTTGTCAATATCCGTTCCTACCATGAAAAACAGCGCAGGTACAGCTGGTTTGACAGCAAGCCAGATGGTTCTTTGCTGGGGCAGAAGGTGACAGCACTCAAAAGAGTCGGAGTGTATGTGCCAGGAGGAAAAGCAGTGTACCCATCGTCGGTACTGATGAATATTGTGCCAGCGAAAGTGGCAGGTGTAGAGCAGATTATCATGACAACACCGCCAGGAAAAGATGGAAAGGTAAATCCTTCGACCTTAGTTGCCGCAAAAGAAGCAGGGGTCGATGAAGTCTACAAGGTAGGAGGCGCTCAGGCGATCGCGGCACTCGCCTTTGGGACAGAGAGCATTCCAAAAGTAGATAAGATTGTAGGACCTGGAAATATCTATGTCGCATTGGCAAAAAAGGCAGTTTATGGGTATGTCAGCATTGATTCGATCGCAGGACCAAGTGAAATTTTAGTGCTTGCAGATGAGACGGCAAATCCAAGATACGTCGCAGCGGATCTGCTGTCACAGGCAGAGCATGATGAGATGGCTTCTGCAATCTTAATCACCACAAGCCAAAAGCTTGCCGATGAAGTTTCAAAAGAAATTGATGAATTTTTAAAGGTACTCTCAAGAAGTGAGATCATCAAAAAATCACTGGATCAGTACGGCTTTATCCTCGTTGCAGAGACGATGGAGGAGGCGATTGCGGCGGCAAATGAGATTGCATCAGAGCATCTTGAGATTGTGACCCAAAATCCATTTGGAGTGATGACAAAGATTCAGAATGCAGGCGCAATCTTTATCGGAGAATACAGCAGTGAGCCGCTTGGAGATTATTTTGCAGGTCCAAACCATGTGCTGCCGACAAACGGGACAGCAAAATTTTTCTCGCCGCTGAGTGTGGATGATTTCATCAAAAAGTCGAGCATTATCTATTACTCGAAAGAAGCCTTGGAGCCAGTACACAAGGACATCATCCAGTTTGCAAAATCAGAGCAGCTTACCGCACATGCGAATTCCATCCAGGTTCGCTTTCCACAGGACTAGAGGAGGAAGCGCACATGGGACGGACAGCGACAGTTGTGAGAAAGACAAAAGAGACGAAGATTGAGTTAACCTTGAATCTGGATGGGAGTGGAAAGGCAGCCATTTCCACGGGAATCGGATTTTTTGACCATATGTTGGAGGGATTTGCACGTCATGGGCTGTTTGACCTTTCCCTCCAGGTGGAGGGGGATCTTCATGTTGACTCCCACCACACGATCGAGGATACGGGAATTGTCTTAGGACAGGCGATCCGAGAAGCACTCGGTGATAAAAAGGGAATTTGCCGGTATGGAGACCGGATTTTGCCTATGGATGAAGTGCTGGTGATCGCGGCGGTAGATTTATGTGGGCGCCCATATCTTTCTTTTGATGCAGAGTTTACGGCAGAGCGATTAGGAGAGATGGATACTGAGATGGCACGAGAGTTTTTCTATGCCGTCTCCTATTCAGCGATGATGAATCTTCACTTGAAAGTGATGACACCTGGCAATAATCACCATATGATGGAAGCATTGTTCAAAGCATTTGCAAAAGCACTCGATGAGGCGGTGTCCTACGACCCGCGTATTCAGGATGTACTTTCGACAAAAGGAAGTCTGTGAGGAAAGGGGAAAACATGGTGCAAAAAAAATTAGTTCCTTATCTATTTATCAAAAACGGGGCTGCTGTGACAAATTTTAGCGGAGATGAAAAACTGGGGGACGGCGATGCATGCCGAATCGCAAAAGCGTTCAGTGATCACGGAGCAGACGAGATCCTGATCTTTGACTTGTCAGACGCAGATGAGGAGCATGAGCAGTCCCTCGGCGTGATCAAGGAAATCTCAAGAATTGTTGATATCCCGATGGTCGGAGGCGGAAACATTAAGCGGATGGAGGATGTCAAGAAACTGATCTATGCCGGATGCCGCAAAGTGTTTTTAAATTATGACAAAGAGACAAATATCAAATTGACGGGGGAGGTCTCCGGAAAATTTGGAAAAGATAAAATCGCAGTGTGCGTCAAAGACTGGAAAAAAGCAGAGGAAAATGCAGAGACGATCACATCTTTGACAAGCGAAATCCTCTTTCTTGCTTTTAGCAAAACAACTGATCTTGCGCAGGCACAGAAGCAAAGTGTCCCGGTACTTCCTGTTTTCTTTGAGGAAGAAAATGTGGAATCTTTTCTTTCCTATCTGGGACAGGAGAATGTCTCAGGGGTCAGCCTGAAAGCTTTTTCGAAGGAAGATACGGATTTTATGGATCTGAAATATAAAGCGAAAGAGGAAGGAATCTGCGTGAATACCTTTGAGAGCAGCATGAAGTTTGAAGAGTTTAAACTGAATTCTGACGGGTTGATTCCAGTGATCGTGCAAGATTACAAGACAGAAGAAGTTCTGATGATGGCGTACATGAACCGAGAAGCATTTGAGATGACGATCCGCACAGGACGCATGACGTATTTTAGCAGAAGCCGCCAGGAACTGTGGATCAAGGGAATGACGAGCGGACATTTTCAGTATGTTAAGCAGTTGCTGATTGACTGCGATCAGGACACGATCCTGGCAAAGGTGGCACAGGTAGGTGCCGCGTGCCACACTGGAAATCGAAGCTGTTTTTACCGGGAATTAGTGAAAAAAGAATATTATGAGAAGAACCCGATGAAGGTATTTGAAAATGTTTACGGTGTGATCGAAGACCGCAAGAAGCATCCAAAAGAAGGATCTTACACAAACTATCTGTTTGATAAGGGCATCGACAAGATTTTAAAGAAGGTCGGTGAGGAGGCAACGGAGATTGTCATTGCGGCAAAAAATCCAAATCCAGAGGAAATCAAATACGAGATCTCAGATTTTCTGTATCATGTCATGGTGCTGATGTGTGAAAAGGGTGTGACGTGGGAAGATATCACCAAAGAACTTGCTGACCGCTAGCAGATTGTTAAAGTAAAAAAGGACATGACGGCATCGCAGACTGCATATAGTGAAGAAAAGAGAAAAAGAGGCAAATGGATGGAACCGTATCAGATGCCGCAGATGGAGGAAGAGATTGAACGCCTTCGGAAAATTTCAGATGAAAATCAGAGAAAAGTAAACAGTGGAGTCTTTCTTTCAAGAAAGACAGAAAAGTTGCGCCGTGACGAAGTAATGCAGGAAAATACACAGGGCGAGGAAACAGAAAAGCGACATGGGATTGTGCAGGGGATTTTATTCTTGGCAATGGCTGCAATGTTGCTCGGACAGGCAAGCGGCAATGAGATGGTGTCACAGGTATTTGGTCAGATTGGAAAGACAATCGAGCAAATCAGTCAGAAGGTGGAAGAACAGAACTGGTTTTCTTTTGAAGAGATGACAGAGTAAAAGCAGAAGTGGACGTGCGCATAGATGGAGAATAAGAGGACAAGAATTATTGATATCGCAGAAGAGTTAGGACTGAGCACAGCCACTGTCTCGAACGTGATTCACGGAAAGACAAAAAAGATCTCCGACGAGACAGTGCGCAGGGTTCAGGAACTCTTGGAGAAAAAACAGTATATCCCAAGTATGGCAGGAATTTTGCTGGCACAGAATGATTCCAGAATCATAGGTGTGGTTGTGAACGATCACGAGAAATATGAGGGACGGGTGCTGGAAGATACGTTTATCTCCTCCTGCATCAACGAGCTGTCACAGGAGATTGAGAGAGCAGGATATTTTATGATGGTGAAAACCACAAAAAAGTGGAGTGAGATCAGCAGATTTGCTTCCATGTGGAACATGCAGGGATTGGTGCTCATCGGGTTTTGCGAACAGGATTATAAAAAATTGCGGGACTCGATGCACATCCCATTTGTGGTGTATGATGGATACTTCCAGGAACAGCCGCGAATCTGTAATCTGACGATCGACAATTATGGCGGGGGATATCAGGTCGGTGTCTATTTTTCAAAACTGGGACATCAAAAGGTGTTGTGTATCTCGGATAATGGAATCTGCGTAGATCTGGAAAGATATCAGGGATTATGCGCAGGGCTGGGTGCTGGAAAAGCAGATTTGATGATGATACCGATGCGAAAGGAAAAGCGCAGAGTATTTTATGAGAACAATCTGGAAAAAATAAAAAGCTATACAGCAATTTTTGCCCTTTCTGATTACTATGCCATGGATCTGATGAAGTTTTTGCAAGAACGTGGTGTTCGAATTCCAGAGGATATTTCTGTTGCGGGATTTGATGACACGCCGTTCTGTGAGCTGATTTATCCGGCACTTACCACAGTAAGACAGGATCAGAACAAAAGGGCAGAGCTTGCTGTCTCGATGCTAGAAAAGCTGAGAGAAGAGGGAATAGAAGGCATGACGCTGACTTTGCCGGTTACTTTGGTGGAGCGTCAGAGTACAGGGAATAGGCAATTAAATTTGGAATAAGAGAAAAAATAGGAAAAAGAAGAGGAGGTGTTGGCATGCAGATATCGAGTAGATTTATCGTCGCGATTTACATATTTGCGTGTATGGAAATGTTTGGCAGAGAACATGAGATTACAAGTGATTTCCTCACATCCAGAATCAAAGTAAAGCCGGTCATCATACGAAAAACTATGGCACAGCTCAGAAAGGCGGGATTGATCAAAGTGGAAAGAGGGACAGGGGGTACGATAGCGACAAGGCACATCAATGAGATTACATTTTATGATGTATATCTGGCGGTGGAGTCGATGGAAGGAAAAGATCTGTTTCATTTCTGTGGCAATACGAATCCTCAGTATCCTATGGGAGAGAAAGTTCATGCTGCACTTGGTGAGAAGATGCTGAACATCCAGCAGGCAATGGAAGACGAGATGAAGAAATACACCATCGCAGATATTATGGGCAGTGTGAGAGATGGAATAGAGACAAATGAAATCCAAAACAATTGATATGATTGAACAAAGGCAAAAAACAGCGGAAAGGCAGGAAGGCTTTTGATGCTGTTTTTTTGTTAATTAAAAAAAACATAAGAAAATTTCAGAAAATAAAATATATATTATAAATAAACAGACTATAGCAATCCAATAAATTATTGCATATAATTGCACGAACGACAATATCCTAAACAATCCGAAGAACTGACAGTTGAAAATGCCTTTTCGATTGTATTCGGAAGTTCTGACGTTGTACGGACTTTTATCTTGCTCAGATATGCCTTGATCTTTGACCACATCTTTTCAATCGGGTTTAGATCCGGACTGTAAGGCGGCAGATAAAAATATTTGATTCCCGATGCGTCCAGGATCTCTTTTACCGTTTTTACATGGTGGGAGCGCATATTATCCATAACGATGATGTCGTTCCGGGACAACGCTGGCAGTAATATGTTTTCCGGTATTTCATGGATTGTAATATCCGGCAATAAGTAGTTTTCGTGTTTCATTATGTAGCATGATAATCACCTCTCAACTCTATCATAAACCCTATATCAAGTAGATGCAGTATTATTTTGGATTGCTATAGAAAAGGGACGCAGGAGGAACAAAGTGATGAAAAAGCGCACCATTTTATGTCTGATTCAACTTCCGGAATTGCCGGCAGGGTGTGAGATCACGGCATTGACGATGGTGCTGAACTATTATGGCACATCGGCGGATAAGGTGGAAATGGCGACGGGATATCTCCCGACTTTGACATCCGCGGAACTGTATTATGGCGAAGACGGAAAATTGTATGGACAGGATATAAACGAGTATTTTATCGGAAATCCGACAGCGGAAGAGGGGATCATCTGCGGCACTAGGGCAATTGTTTCAGCGGCAAACGCGTTCCTTGAGGACCAGGGAAGGGAGATGAGAGCTGTGGACAAAACGGGGATCACTTCGGAAGAATTATATCAGCTGGTCGCTCAGGATATTCCTGCAGTGGTGTGTGTGACGATCGGAATAGAGGAGCGCATACCGCGACAAGGATGGTATACAGAAAATGGAGAGCATCTGTGGTTTTCGATATTCCATGTGGCATGATATCTATAAAATTGACACATTTCTCTGTATTATCTGCCTATCTCGAAAAAAGTCTATCAGATACAATGTTGCTAAAGGAGTGAAGAAGTATGATGCGAATGGAAATTGCTTTGTTTTTGATTCTGGTCTTTGTGGCCTTGATCTATTTTTCTGCCGGCAGAAAGAATACGATGCTGCACAAAACCTTCTCTGTCTTGCTGATTGCCATGTTGGTTCATCTATGTTTTGATGCCGCAACTATTTATACGGTCAACCATTTGGATACCGTGCCGCGGCTTTTGAATGATATTCTGCATCGGTTCTTTATCGGAACGATGGTTTTGGTTGTATATCTTTTTTATCAATACATTGCCATTTTGACAGAGGAGGAGACGGGAAAGCCAAGGCATCTTGATTTTGGCGCCAGAATTTATCTGGCAGTGGCTGAACTGGGCGTGATGATTTTGCCGGTGCACTATGCGGTCACAGAGCGAGGCAACTATTCTGATGGACCACACGCCAGCATCTGTTATGTCAGTATGGCATTCTATCTCTTTTTCTGCGTGTGGCTGCTGCTGAAAAACTGGACACAAATTGATAGAAAAAAGAAATTTGCTATCGGCGCGGCACTTGCCATTGAGGTATGTGTATCGCTTTTGCAGGCTGTCAATCCCACCTGGCTGATCAGCGGTATGGGATTAACTTTGATGACCATGTCTTTCTATTTGACACTGGAAAATCCTGATATCTTGAGAGCTGAGCTGACGGAGCAGAAGATGTCCATGCTGTATTTAAAAAGTCAGGTAAATCCGCATTTTCTTTACAATACACTGGACACGATCCGCATTCAGGCGCAGCTAAACGATGATAAACCGGTTGCCGATCTCCTGATGCGTCTGGTGGATTTTTTTCGGCTGAGTGTAAAGGTGGATCGTCAGATGGTGGCGTTGGATGATGAGCTGGAGATGATAGAAGCTTATATGGATCTGATGTGTTATCGATATCCGGAGCTGGTATGCAGGTATGACATCGATCCGGATCTGGGAGGTGTTCTCGTCCCGAATTTTATTTTACAGCCCATTGTGGAAAATAGCTTGCTTCACGGATTGAAAAACAAGGGATACCGAGGAGAGGTGCGGATCGTAGCCCAAAAATCGGAGCAGCAGAAATCTTGCATGGAGATCCAAGTGATCGATACGGGCAGCGGCTTTGAGGGAGAAAAAAAGACAAAAGTCGATCAGATGCTTCTACACTGTGACAAGCAAGCACCGAAACTGGAAGGTAACAGCATCGGGATTTTGAATGTACAAAAACGGATTAAACTGCTCTGTGGCAGGGAATGTGGTCTGTGGTATACCGAAAATGAGGCGGGAGGCGTGACGGCGCATCTGTTGCTGAAGATCGAAGCGGTGAATACGGGACTGGAGGGAAAAAGGGAAAGATGAAAAAACTGAAAGTATTGCTGGTGGATGATGAGATTATGATTCGTGAAGGATTTAAACGTCTGTTTGACTGGAAAAACCACGGGTGCGAAGTGGTGGGAGAGGCGGCAGATGGCATGGAGGCTTTGGGAAAAATCGATACGCTTTGCCCGGATATTGTGATTATGGATATCAATATTCCGATTATGAGTGGATTGAAGGTCATTCAACTAAGCCGCATGAAACATCCGCAGATTGCGTATGTGATTGTGTCGGGCTATGACGATTTTTCCTATTGTCAGCAAGCCTTGCGGCTACAGATTACAGACTATATTTTAAAGCCAGTCAATTATGAAGAGTTTGGAATCTGCATTGACAATTTGAAAATTTCGCTGTATGAGCAGAGAGCAGCTTCGCAGGAGAAGCCAAAGGAGCAGGAGGAGCGCGTCATCGAAGGCATCACTCGATATCTGCACGATCACCTGGCAGAGGAAGTAAGTCTTTCTATTCTGGCGGAAGAATTTCATCTAAATCCCCAGTATATCAGTCAGCTTTTTAAAAATGAGATCGGTGTGGGTTTTCTGTCGTATTTGACCAATATCCGTATGGAAAAAGCAAAAAAACTTTTGATCTCCAGTCCACTTTCTGTGACAGAGATTGCGCAACAGGCAGGATACGGGGACTATCGAGTGTTTACCAAGGTATTTAAAAAAACGGAAGGGATTACTCCCTCACAGTACAGGAGAG
Source organism: Robinsoniella sp. (assembly GCA_022788205.1). Classification (GTDB taxonomy): domain Bacteria; phylum Bacillota; class Clostridia; order Lachnospirales; family Lachnospiraceae; genus JAGZHZ01. The sequence continues at coordinate 66,474 of JALEVQ010000013.1, forward strand.
AATTTTTAGAAGGAATGGAGGGGGCATGATGAAAGATGTCTGTCTTATATATGACAAGAGTTGTTTTTATGAGATTGTAATTTTGAGCTATTTTATGAAGTATTCAAACTGCGATTTGATTTTTTGCTCTCTGGACGGGAAGCCAATTAAGGCGATGGAGGGATTTTGGGTCAATGCAGATATGGCGTTGAGAGAGATCGACAAGGAGGAAATCAGAAGCTTTCTTGTGCCTGGCGGAAAGATTGCTGAGATTGACACGGAAGAGGTGCGAAAATATCTGCAAGACTTAAGAAAAAATCACGTTTTGATTGCAGGAATCTGTGCCGGAGTCGATGTGTTAGATCATGCCGGAGTATTGGATGGATTGAGATCAACACATTCAACGGATGCAGATCTGACAAATGACGATCATGTGATCACTGCCAGGGCAAATGCATATGTAGATTTTGCGATTGAGGTGGCAAAGGAATTAAAGTTATTTTCCAGCGAAGAGGATTTGCAGGAAACAATCAATTTCTGGAAGAATTATCAGAGAGTTCAGTAGAAGGGGAGGATGGAAATGAAGTCTTTGGAGAAGATACAAAAAACGTTTAAGGTATTTAAAACGCTTTCGAAAGTGGCAATGATCATGTCATTTGTGTGGGCGGGTATCGCGATGGCGGGAGCGCTGTGTGCCGTTACCTGGAAAAATGGAGGAACTGTGGTGGGACCTGGCATGGAGACGTGGCAGTTTTTTTCACAGACAGCGGATCTGAACCAGATGCTTGCTGTGATGATCTCAGACACGGTGTTTGCCTTGACAGATGGAATCTTGTTTCTGTGTGCATTTTTGTATTTTAAAGCAGAGCAGGTCGAGGGGACGCCTTTTACCTTGAACGGTGCGGGGAGAATCAAGAGGCTTGGCATTCAGATTATTGTGATTCCCCTTGTGGCGGTAATCATCAGCAGCGTGATCTATGGATGTTTTGATGTGAAGAATCCTGAAAACTGGGGCAATGGAGCATATGTGGTGCTGGGAATCGCAATGATACTTGCATCGCAGATTTTCCGTTACGGTGCAGAATTAGAGAAAAATAGAATGGAAAGGAACTAAAGGAAAGCAGAGGTGAGAGAAAATGATGGAGACAGAATGGGTACTCTGTCCTATCTGTGGGAATAAGACGAGGCTGAAATTGAGACAGGACACGATCCTTCGGCATTTTCCTTTGTTTTGCCCGAAATGCAGGCGGGAGAGCCTGATTGATGCAAAGAACTTTCAGGTTCAACAGGTCGGACAGATCCTTTGCCCAGAAAAAATCAAATGCTGATAAGAAAAGTGAGAAAAGCAGTGTACGGAAAAAATGGCAGAAAGAGGATGAAAAATAAGGCATGAAATATAGAAAAACCGTCGTGCTAAAAGACGGAGAGGAATGTGTACTGAAAAATGCAGGGGCTTCTGATGCAGAGGCTGTATATGAAAGCTTCAATCTGACACATGGAGAGACAGAAAATTTGTTGAGTTATCCGGATGAAAACAGTTTTGATGTGGATCAAGAACGACAATTTCTTATTGAACAGGAAAAAAGTGAGTATGCAGTGGAGATCTGTGCCTTTGTCGCAGGACAACTCGCAGGGACAGCTGGCATTGAACCGGTTGGAAGAAAGGAAAAAGTGAAACATCGCGCTGAGTTCGGTATCAGTATAGAGAAAGCGTATTGGGGGAGAGGGATTGGTCGTGCTTTGACACAAGCTTGTATGGAATGCGCAGAAAAAGCAGGGTATTTACAGATTGAACTGGATGTAGTCAGCACAAATATGGCAGCAATTTCTTTATACAAAAGCATTGGATTCGTTGAGTACGGCAGAAACCCGAGAAGATTTCAGACTCGTGGAGGGGAGTGGCAGGAATTAGTACTTATGAGGCGAGAATTTGAATAAAAAGGATGATTGCAATCTATTGTAGAGGATGGGCAATCGCGAGAAGATCAGCAAATGAAAGGAAGGGATATGGATGATGAAGAAATCAGTATATCTGCTAAATGCAATACTCATCTTTGGACTTGCGATACCTGCTATGGCAGAAGAACAAGAAGAGGTATGGCAATACAATTATTTAAATTCTTATCTAAATCTTGAGGGAGAGTTAAGCGGTGATGTGCAGGTTCCGTCTGAAGCAGATGGCTATGAGGTCAAGGCGCTTGGCGGCAGCATTTTTCAGAATCAGCATGGGATCACTTCGCTGACGCTGCCAGACAGCATAGAGGCACTTCAAAATGGCTGCATCAGTTATATGGATGGTTTGGAATCTGTTCGGCTTTCCAATAATCTGACTGTCATTACGAACAATAATTTCAGCCATTGTGATGCGCTGACGAGCGTGACGATTCCTGCCTCTGTGAGCTACATCGAATCTTCTTTTTACTGGAATGAAAACCTGAAGGAAATTTATTTTGAAGGTGTATGCCCGATATTCATGGGAAACGATTGGAACTTTGATCTGTTTTCGGAGGACTATGTTATCTATGTCCCGGATGATCAGTTCGATGCATATGCGGAGGCGCTGTCGGAGGCAAATGGTGCAGCCGATAAGCTGCAGCGCAGTGGACAAAATGCCATTGTTGTGGATTTCACTGCTCCGGAAGAGGATTTTGAATTCGATCCTACTACTGGAACGATTACCAGATACACGGGCAATTCAGCACGCGTGGATATCCCGGCGGAGATTGGAGGTGTACCTGTAAAAGTAATCGGTGAAGACGCATTCCATGGATGCTATTCCCTCTATTATCTCACGATTCCAGAGAGTGTGGAGTCAATCGAAAATCGTGCGTTCTATCAGGCAAGCAATCTGTGCTATATCAGTCTGCCGTCGACATTGCGCACCATCGGAGAAGAAGCATTCTATAATGCACAGGCAAGGCGGATTGACTGGAAGGAAGGTTTGGAGGAAATTGGTGCTCGCGCCTTCCAGTATAGCTTCGATACTATGCTCGCTTTGCCGTCGACTGTCAGGACGATCGGTGAGAGTGCCTTTGAAGGTTCTTGGTGTCGTGAACTCTATCTGAGCGGCGATCTGGAGAGTATTGGATCGCGTGCTTTTGCCAATACATCTCTCAATTACATGGCATTCGATTTCTATGAACCGATTGACATTGCAGCGGACGCTTTCACTGACACTTATATAGCGGATCTCGATCTTCCTTGGGACAGCAGCTTTGAAAATCGAGATGCGTATGCAGCATTGCTGGTCGAACAGTGCCCGGATTGTACGGTATGGATCAACAATCCGATCAGCGGAGGTGTAGCAAAATATCCAGTCAATGATTTGTCAATCACCACTATCACAGAGGGTGTGTGGACCGCTTACCACGGAGATGGTCTTGATCTGACAATCTGGACATACTATGATGATATTCCGGTGACTGCCATTGGTGATGGACTGTTCCAGGGCAATCAGAGCATTCGCTCTTTCTACCCGCATCACTGCGGATGGTTTACCACAATTGGAAAGGAAGCTTTTGCTGACAGTTCGGTAGAGTATGTGGAGCTGTTCGGATCGATTACCACGATCGGAGAGGGGGCTTTTCGGAACTGTGTGAACATGACGGAACTGACGATTCCTGCCTCTGTGATTTACATCGGGGAAGGAGCTCTGGAAGGCTGTACGAATCTGAAAAAGCTGACAGTTCTCTGCGATCCGGAGATTCTGCCTGAGAATCTGCTGTCAAGTTGCACTGGTCTTGAGGAAATTTATGCTTCTGCGGATGCGACAGACGATCAGGTGAGAGTGCTCAGTGCACGGGCTGGTCGTGCATGGAACAATCCTGTTCCGCGTGTAGGCGAATCACAGATTGAAATGCAGAGTATGCCTTACGAGCCTCTGCCTGGCGAGGATTTCTGGTATGATGAAGAGTATGCGCGCCTGGATTGCTATGAAGGGTATGAGGTGAATCTGGTGCTGCCGCGGGAGATCGACGATGTACAGTTGACAATGGTCGGTGGCAGCGTGTTAGAGCGTGCATCCTATGGCGATAATGATGAGATAGAATTGCCGGTGCGATCCGTGGTCATCCCGGAAACGTACACAGAGATTGCTTTCTATGCATTTGAAAATTGTGAGACATTGGAGACAGTTGTCTGCTATGCACCGATCGAGTTTGTGCAGGAAGGGACATTCAGCGGCTGTACCAATCTGCGGGAAGTGATCTTCGTCAATGGTGTGCGCAGTCTGGAGCGCTATGTCTTTAAAGATTGCCCGAATCTGGAGACCGTATATCTTGGAGAATATGTAGAAGATGTGAGTGAATATGCTTTCTTGAATGAAGATGGAAGTGATGTATTTGCCCTGGAAGACTGCATCACTTCGGCAGATGAGATGCCTGATGTAAACGCACTGTTATCGGCGGTCAAAAGTGATCCGATTCCGGAACCGGAGACCACCCCTGAATCGGAACCGCTGACTGCGGAGCCGATCGGGGAAGAAGGAGCCGCATACTTTGGAACATGGTATGGCACAACAGTAGAAATGGAAGGTGAAGTCTACAGCATGGCAGACTTTGGCATGAATATGCAGATTATTCTGAATGCGGATGGAACGGCAGAGTTTTTTGACGGTGAGAGCACAGATATCGGCGTATGGACGTTTTCAGATGGCATGGCATACCTCGATACCATGCAGATGACGGTGACAGATGACGGTGTCCTGTGCATAGAAGAGGAAGGCACGAAGATGAATTTCTCGCGCGAGATGCCAGAAGGCGCAGCAGTGCCTGGAGTGCCACAGACGAGTGATCCGGGAATTGCCGGCGGAGATGTGGATCTCAGTGAGCGGATGGAAACAAAGTTTGTCATGACCAGCGCAGATATGGAAGGATATCATATGAGTCCGGCGCAGCTGGGAGGATATGAGTATTCGTTGATTTTCCATGAGAATGGAACAGTTGACTTTGTGATGGCGGGAGCATCGATCCCTGGTCTGAAATGGACCCAAGGAAAGGCTGAGACGGATACCGGCGAGACGGACGCATTTCTAATTGATTACTACGGCAACGAGCTGGTTGCGATTGTGACAGATGCTGGTTTTGATATGAACTATTTTGATGCTATGATGATACATTTTGAACCAGAAACCAAATGATTTCTTACTAATCTGCCTGTCGGATTCTGCAACAGGCAGATTTTGCTTGACAGGCAATCTTTCTTTGGGCATATCATACATTGGAGATGATACGCTGGATAAGGAACGGACTGGAAGGTCTGTTCTTTATCCAGCTTTTTTGTTTTCTGAGGGAAAGCAATCATAATGCAGTCATCGGAGGACTTGCGGTCGCAAGCGCAGTGTAGATAAGATGTCGAGTGAGCCAGGTTATTCGTTAATCGGGTCTTTTTTATTTGAGAATAGGAGGAGATGGAAAAGAAATGGATTTTCTTACAAGCAAAATCAGACCAATATATTTTAAGTATTTGACGGCGGCATTTGGAAGTGTACTGATCTCGTCAATATACGGCATATTTTTATTCCACAAAACGTTCTGAGCAGGCAATCGTTCTCAATATTGTCCGCAGCCTTATCATGAATTCGTTTATTATCATGGTGTTGCCGAAAATCTTTGGAAATGGAATTGTATGGCACACACTTGGTATCTATGAGGTGCTTGTATTGATTGTGGCATTTTCATTAAAAAAGGGTTCTGAGCGAAATGGAATTCTTTATAAATAGATATCGGGCGGTGGCATAGAACGATAAAGTATATATTGCGATCTTTGGCGAAAAAGAAAAGTTTATGTGCCCCTGACGTAAGCCAGAGGCACAATGTACGAATCATTATTCTGCATTCAGAATCTCGGTGTAAGCGGTGGTGTCATGATCAACACAGCCACTTTCTACATTGAATTTCATCAGGTTATGAGAACCGATTTCATAAGCTGCCCAAGGCAGTTCCTCTGTACTCGGGCTGCCGGTGTATGCCAGAGAAACAAATGCACTTGAGATTGCATCCTGTACCGTGTAAGCATTCGGGTCTTCGCCGTAAGCGATATTGACCATAGGATCATCAAGGTTGTGGAAGATGAAAGCGAGGTCTTCGCAGTGGAAAGCTGTGATACCGCCATTTACCGGTGCTTCATAATCAAACTCATACAGATAAACCGTATCTCCAAGCTCTGTGAAGGCTGCTGCAGTGTCCCATTTGCTGTTCATGGTGTTGTTGTAGAAATACAGTTCACGATCTTCCATTTCCGGATACAGCTTGTTGAATTCAGCCAGAAGAGCTTCTGCCTTGTCGCCAAAGCGTTCTTCCAGTTTCTCAGCGGTTTCAGCCTCGTCCCACTCATGATGACGGAAGTCGCCGTATTTGTAGGAAGAAACAGCACTCTCAGAGAATACACCGGAGATGATAACAGGAATGTCTGTGGTGACGAACTCATCCATAACAACTACGCCGTCAGCGGTCGGACCCCAACCAACGGTGATGCCTTCTTCTTTCAACTGGGCCTGAGCTTCCGTAGCGGCAGACAGCAGCGTGCGATAGTCGATGGTCTGGATTTCATCGATCGTCTCAGCTGTCAGACCAAGGATTTCAACAGTTCTCTCGCCGAGCAGCTTCGCATTTGTGTTATCAGAGATCGTAGCACTACCGCCGGAGATCAGACCAGCTGCATCGAACAGACCTTCTGCTGCAGGCTGACGCATCAGGGTAGTAACTTTCGTGCCACCGCCGGACTGACCAAAAATTGTTACGTTATCTGGATCGCCGCCGAACTGTGCGATATTGTCATGGATCCATTGCAGAGAAGCAGCCAGATCCGCTGCACCTGCATTGCCGCTGCCTTCGTACTTGCCGCCGAAGGAAGACAGATCCAGGTAGCCGATTGCATTCAGACGATGATTCACTGTCACGACAACGACATCGCCGTACTCGGACAAAGCCTGTCCGTCATAAGCTGTGGATTCAATCGAGGAACCGTTTGTATGTCCGCCGCCATGGAAGAATACGATAACAGGTTTCTTAGCTTCAGTGTCCAATGTCTGTGTCCAGATATTCAGGTTCTGGCAGTGGTCACTCTGTGTCCAGTATCGATGTGGCCAAACAAACTCATCTGCGCCGACAGCTGTCTGATCTGGGATGAGAGAGATAGTGCCGTAGGTCTGTGCAAATTGATAACCTTCCCAGGGTTCAACTTTCTGTGGCTGCTCGAAGCGATCAGCGTAAGCGTAGTCCACGCCCCAGAAGCAGTAGGTATCGTCGCGCGTAAAACCGATCAGCTTACCGCCTTCCACTTCAACGACGGGCTGGGTTTTCGCTGCTGCTGGGTTCTCAGCGATAAGACCACTGGCGAACACAGGAGTAGCAGGAACGACCATACAAGCTGTTGCCACGCATAACAGTTTCTTCATACATTTTTTCATGCTTTTACCTCCAAAATTTGATTCATAATAATGTGTCAATAAGTTACAATCTTAGTTCTTGCGTCTATTTTCTATATTTCATATCCTATATGAAACTATATTTATTTTAATGTTTATAATATATTTTTTTCAATAGCATATTTTTGCCTTTTTTATGCTGATTCTTGTTTTTTAAATTTGCTTTTTTTAATGCTAATTTTTGCTTTTTAAATGTCATATTTTGCATAAAAATTCTAATTCTTTTGCAAGCAATATATAAATGTGATAAAAATGTGAGATCTTATTGGATTAATGGGGTTCTGCAAGAAGGGGATTGTTAAATGGATTGTAGATAAAAAGAACAAAAGCGATAGAAAAAGAAAGCTTGACAAGCGAGGAGAAGGTTGATAAAATAGTTCGAAATAGAACTAAAAAGGAGAGGAGGGACGGATGGATGTTAAGTGAGTTTTGGAATAGTATGCATCTTGCAAAAAAATTGTATGACAGGAAATTAGAGCCAGTCTGTGAAAAATATCAAATGGCGAGAATGGAACTCGATATTTTGCTGTTCCTCTCAAAGAATCCGGGATTTGACACTGCGACAGATATCGTTGATCGAAAAAGATTTGCCAAGTCTCACGTTTCGTTATCTTTAAAGACGTTAGAGGAGAGAGGATATATTCAGAGAGTGTGCTATCCCGAGAACCGGAAGACGGTACATTTGAAGTTATTGCCGGAGGCAGCATTGATTGTACAGTCTGGTCAGGAAGCACAGAGAGAATTTATGAAAGCGGCATTCGGAACATTTGGCGAGCAGGAATGGAGAGAAATAGGAGTTATGTTCGAGAAGATTGCTGAAAATATCCGCAGAGAATTAGAATGATCGGAGGAATCGAGATGTGGTATAAATTTATGATTTGTTTTATCGCCGGAATTGGCGCAGGTCTTGGAACCGGCTTTGCCGGGATGAGTGCAGCAGCTGTGATTAGCCCCATGCTGATCACTTTTTTGCATATCCCAGCCTACGAGGCAGTGGGAATTGCGCTGGCAAGTGATGTGCTTGCAAGCGCTGTGAGTGCCTACACATATGGAAAGAACAAAAATTTGGATATCAAAAATGGTTTGGTTATGATGAGCATGGTCTTAATTTTTACGCTGATTGGAAGCTGGGTATCTAGCCAAGTGCCAAACCGTACAATGGGAAATTTTTCAGTGTTTATGACGCTGCTGTTGGGAATTAAGTTTATAGTAAAGCCAATTATGACGACAAAAGAAAACATGACAGCAGTCAGTCCCAAAAAGAGGATCATGCAATCTTTGATTTGCGGTACAGTAATCGGATTCATTTGCGGATTTGTAGGTGCCGGCGGTGGAATGATGATGCTTCTGATTCTGACAAGTGTGCTGGGGTATGAGCTGAAAACAGCGGTGGGAACAAGTGTCTTTATCATGACTTTCACTGCTTTCACAGGAGCCGTCAGCCATTTTGCAATCGGCGGCGCACCAGACTGGTGGTGTCTGGTATTTTGTGTCCTCTCAACCTTCCTGTGGGCAAGGATTGCGGCCAAATTTGCAAACAAGGCAAGTGCAGTTACTTTAAATCGTGCAACCGGTGTGGTGCTGACGGTGCTCGGCATCGCCATCATTGCCGTCAATTATTTGTAATATCATCTGTTGCTCGGCAGAGATTTCTATTTGACGAGATCAGGTAATAAAGAACGACTCTCAACAAAAGCATTTCGTTGCTTTTGCTGAGAGTTATTTTTTATATGACGTCCATTTTGGCACGATGCATCAATTCCAATCTTGCGGTTTAATCCTTTCAATCAGAAATCCTCTATACTGTGACTACGTCAATATCACGCATCCTCAATTCTGATGCCATCTCGTCTGAAATCTCTTCATCCGTGATCACTGCTTTGATCTGATTTTTTAAATTCAAAGGGACAATGCCATGTTTGGAGAATTTGCTGCTCTCTGTCAAGACGATCAGCTTTTCTGCCTGCAAAGCCATATCCCGAACAGCTTGCGCTCTCATCTGATCACGGTTTGTAAATCCGGTTCTCGGTGAATAGCCATCTGTCCCGATAAAAAACAGGTCAACACAGAAATTTTCGGCACATTGCCGGATCATAGGTCCAACTAAAACCTGGGAATCTTTCTGATAAATACCGCCCAGAAGGATGATCTGAAAATTGGCTTTACCGCGGATATAATCCGCAATAAAAGCGCTGTTTGTGATGATCGTCAAATCTTTTTTTTCAGAAGTGAGCACATCTGCGAGCAGAGCACAGCAGCTTCCGCTTTCAATCATGATTGTGTCACCGTCTTGAATCCATTCAGCCGCTTTCACGGCGATTTTTCGCTTTGTCTCGTAGTGATAGGCGATTCTTCCATTGATATCATCAGTACTTCGGAGGACAGCAGAACCATGTTCCCGCTTGATGATTCCTTTACTCTCAAGGGCATCCAAATCTTTGCGGACAGTGACTTGTGATACTTTTAACTTTTCGGCGAGAAGCGACACTTCCATTTTATTTTCTTCTGTCAGCAGTTCTAATATCTGATGTATGCGGTTTTGCATAGAAAAAATCCCTCCTCTCTAGAAAAAAGCATTGATGCCGTGATCGAAAAAGACTTGCTGAAAATCTTTCAAATCTTCTTCGTGCAGTGCAGGGACATCGCTGTAGTCATATGCCTGTCCAAGCAGATCGTATTTTTTTTCGCCGAACTGGTGAAAAGGAAGAAGCTGCACTTTATCTGCCCCGACTTGTCTGAGACGTGACACAAAGCCTTCCGCGTCGGCAAGAGAATTGTTGTAGCCGGGGATGACTGGAAGGCGCGGCAAGACCTCTTTGCCGGATGCAATGGCGCGCTGCATATTTTCTAAAATCAACTGGTTGGAAACACCGGTTCCCTCGATATGGCGCTGCTCATCCCAATGCTTCATATCAAACAAAAGGAGATCGAGATAGGCTGCAACGCGGTCAAAAACTTCTGGTATGGCAAAGCCGGTCGTCTCGATTGCGGTGTGGATGTTCTGCTCCTTAAGTGCTTTCAGAAGTGCGACAGAAAAATCAGGATGGCTCAGGGCTTCCCCACCGGATAAGGTGACACCTCCCCCACTTTCCTCGTAGAAATCTTTGTCTTGCAGACAGACAGATAACACCTCCTCCACCGTTTTTTGTTCTCCTTCTGATTTCAAAGCATGACCAGGGCAGGACTGTACACAGCTGCGACAGCCGTGACAAAGTGTATTGTCGATGGAGATCGTATTCTGCAAAGCGCTGATCGCATGATTTGGACATGTGGCGACGCAGGTGTGGCAGTGGAGACACTTGTCATGATCCCACAGAATCTGAATTTTTGGACTTTGGCTCTCAGGGTTGGCACACCATTTACATCTTAAAGGACAACCCTTGAGGAATACGACTGTGCGTATACCAGGACCATCGTGAAGACTAAATTTTTGAATATTGAAAACAAGTCCCGCTGGGACATGTAACGTGTTAAGCATTTAAAATCCTCCTCTCCAATGTTTTTCTATTTTATCATGTATCACAGAAAAAGTAAAGGATAAGTGGAGAATAATAGTTACGAATGAAAATGAATATGATTTTGTATGAAAATATAGTTGACAAAACAGGGCATATGAGATAGCATAAAATTGCGAATGAAAAAATATTTCTATAAAATCAGAAAGAGATCTTATCGTCAGAAAAGGAGAATTTACATGAGCAGTTATTTCGGAGAGTTAACCCCAAGAATGCAATCATTTCGTGAAGAATTGTTAAATGCGAAGCCACAGGTGTGTGTGGAGCGTGCGATGATCACCACACAGACATATAAAGAAAATCAAGATCAGCCGCTCGCAATCAAGAGAGCACGGATGCTTCGAAATATTTTGGAGAAAATGACCATCTTTATTGAGGATCAGACGATGATTGCCGGAAACCAGGCATCGACCAACCGCAGTGCTCCGATTTTTCCGGAATATGCCATGAAATGGGTGATCGATGAGTTGGATCAGTTTGAACACCGCGACGGCGATGTGTTCTACATCACAGAAGAAAATAAACAGAAACTGCGCGACATTGCACCTTTCTGGGAACACAATACACTGTTAGACAGAGGTCTGGCAGCATTTCCGCCTCATTCTAAATTGTATTATGATTTAGGAATCATCAAATCAGAGGGCAATATCACATCCGGGGATGCACACTGTGCGGTAGACTATGGAAAGATGATGCAGGTTGGGCTGAAAGATTATGAGAGACGCGCTCAAGAGAAACTGGATCAGCTCGATTTGACAGACTACAAAAATATACAGAAAAGCTATTTTTATAGAGCTATTTTGATCGTTGTGGAAGCAGTCAAAAAATTTGCAGAGCGCTATGCGCTGCTTGCAGAGGAGATGGCGGAGAAAGAAAACGAAGAAAAGAGAAAGAGCGAGTTGCTTGAGATGAGCAGGATCCTGAAAAAAGTGCCATATGAGCCGGCTGACAGTTTCAGAGAAGCGGTGCAGAGTCTGTGGCTTGTTCATCTTGTCCTCCAGATTGAGTCAAACGGTCACAGTTTATCCTATGGCAGAATGGACCAATATCTGAATCCGTATTATGAGGCAGATCTGGAAAAAGGTGTAATCTCAGAGGAGGAAGCATGTGAATTGATGTGCAACTTGTGGCTTAAGACTTACACGATCAATAAAATCCGCTCTTGGAGTCACACGCAGTTCTCGGCAGGTTCCCCGTTGTATCAGAATGTGACCGTGGCAGGGCAGACTGTGGATGGAAAAGATGCGACAAATAAAATGTCACGGTTGATTTTGAAGAGTGTGGCACAGTGCCATCTGACACAGCCAAACCTGACTGTCCGATACCACAGAGGTTTGTCAGATGAATTTATGAAGGAATGTATCGAGGTTGTCAGATGCGGATTTGGAATGCCGGCTTTCAATGACGATGAGATTATTATCCCGAGTTTTATCGAAAAAGGCGTAAAAAAGGAAGATGCTTACAATTACAGTGCAATCGGATGTGTGGAAACGGCTGTCCCTGGAAAATGGGGATATCGCTGTACGGGAATGAGTTTTCTGAATTTCCCGAAGGCATTGTTGATTGCTATGAACGATGGAATCGATCCGAGTTCAGGCATTAAACTGTGCGAGGGAATCGGACATTTCAAGGATTTCACAAGCTTTGATCAAGTGCTTGCGTGCTGGGACAAGGTGATACGCGAGATGTGCCGTCAGTGTACGATCATTGATGCCACCTGTGATATGGTCTTGGAGCAGGATACGGCAGATATTCTGTGCTCTGCTTTGACGGATGACTGTATCGAGCGTGGACTGAACATGAAAGAGGGGGGAGCAGTGTATGATTTTATCAGTGACCTCCAGGTGGGGATTGCAAACCTTGCAGACAGTCTTGCGGCAATGAAAAAAGTGGTGTTTGAGGAGAAAAAGGTAACACCGGCAGAACTGTGGGATGCACTTCAGTCTGATTTTGCGGGAGAAAAAAATGAACATATTCGTGCGATGCTCCAGGATGCACCGAAATATGGAAACGATGATGACTATGTCGATCAGCTTGTCGTGGATGCGTACAATGTCTACATTGATGAGATGAAGAAATACCACAACACACGATATGGCAGAGGACCGATCGGAGGAATCTACTATGCAGGAACCTCCTCTATCTCTGCTAACGTCCCGCAGGGTGCAGGAACTTTGGCGACACCTGATGGGCGCAAGGCGGGAGAGCCGTTGGCAGAGGGATGTTCTCCGAGTCATGCCGCTGACAAAAATGGTCCGACAGCTGTCTTTAAGAGCGTCTCAAAGCTCCCGACACATGAAATTACAGGAGGTGTGCTGCTGAACCAAAAAGTGACACCGCAGATGCTCGAAAAAGAAGAAAATAAACAGAAATTGATTATGCTGCTTCGGACATTTTTCAACAGACTGCACGGATATCACGTCCAGTTTAATGTGGTGAGCCGTGAGACTTTGCTGGATGCCCAGGCACACCCGGAAAATCATAGAGATTTGATTGTGCGTGTGGCAGGATACAGCGCATTTTTCAATGTTCTCTCCAAAAAAACACAGGATGATATCATTGAGCGCACGGAGCAGATCTTGTAGAATAGATCTGAGATAGTGAGCCAGAATTTTGGCACGGTCTATAAAGGACAAAAATGAAAAAATAAAAGAGAATGAGGAGAAATTGCGATGAAATTAATCATTGATGACGCACATATTGAAAAAATCAAAAAGATTTATGAGTATTATCCGGTGGACGGCGTGACGACGAATCCATCGATTTTGGCACAGAGCGGACGAAAGCCATACGATGTCTTAAAGGAGATCCGTGCATTTATCGGAGATGAGGCAGAACTCCATGTGCAGGCAGTGGCGAGGACAGCAGAAGGCATGGTGGAAGATGCACATCGCATTGTAAGAGAACTCGGGGAGACAACGTATGTGAAAATTCCATCTGTGCAGGAAGGATTTAAGGCGATGAAAATGCTCAAAAAAGAAGGCATTCTCATCACAGCAACCGCAATTTACACGCCAATGCAGGCGTTCTTGGCGGCAAAATCTGGCGCCTCCTACGCGGCTCCTTACATCAACCGCATTGACAACATGGGTTACAACGGAATTCAAGTGGCAAAGAACATCCATGATGTTTTCAAAAAGAATGGTCTGGAGACGGAAGTTCTGGCGGCAAGCTTTAAAAATTCTCAGCAAGTATTGGAATTATGCGAGTACGGGATTGGCGCGTCGACGGTCGCGCCGGAGGTGATCGAAGGTCTGGTAAAAAATCAGGCAATTGTCTCCGCAATCGATGATTTCATCAGTGATTTTGAAAGTCTGGCAGGAGAAGGAAAGACGATGAGCAACTGCTGATAAAAAACAATGGGGGATAGACAAATGAAGGTTTTGGTTGTTGATATCGGAGGGACTTATATCAAGTATGCCTGTATGCAGGAGGATATGTCTATTCGGGAGAGAGGAAAAGTGCAGACGCCAGGCGAGAGGGAGCAGCTGATCGAAGCGATCGGCAGAATTTATGACGCAATGCCGGATATCTGCGGCATTGCTGTCTCGATGCCGGGAATTATTGACAGTGACAAAGGTTATTGTATCATGGGCGGTGCACTGCGCTACAACGATCAATTTGCGATCCGCGACAGCCTGTATCAGCGCTGTCCGACAAAGATCTGGGTTGAGAATGATGGAAAATGCGCCGCCATGGCAGAGGCAGCAGTGGGAAGCTTAAAAGATGTAGAAGATGGATTTGTGCTGATCTTCGGAACCATGATCGGCGGTGGATTTATCAAAGATCATAGATTACATAAGGGAAAGCATTTTTCGGCGGGAGAAGTGTCTTATATCACAACAGTACGGGATGGAAAACCCGATTTTGAGACGGTCTGGGGCAACCGATGCGGGACGCCAAGGTTGTGCAAGATGTACGCCGAGAAAACACAGAAAAATCCGAACGAAGTGGATGGAATGGTTGTCTTTGAGGGCGCAAACAGAGGAGAGGATGAGGCGATTGCATGTCTGAATCAGTATACAAAAGAGATCGCCGTGCAGATTTTTAATATTCAGACAGTGCTGGCCCCAGAACGATTTGCTATCGGGGGAGGAATCAGTGCACAGCCGATTTTTATTGAGTATATCAAGAAAAATCTGGAGGAACTGTATTCACAGTGTCCTTACTACGTGCCGCAGGCAGAGGTAGTAAGCTGTGAATTTCAAAATGATGCAAATCTGATTGGCGCCCTGCAATGCTTTCTTTCAGAATATCAGGATTAAAAGAAGAAGACAACATCCTATTTCTTTTTCCATTTCAATAGAAACGCTGAATTGATGATGACAAGTATAGAAGCAGCATTGTGAACTAATGCACCTATAACAGGGTTTAGAATGCCTGTGATGGCAAGGAGGATTGCAAGAAAATTTAATCCCATAGAAAAACTCAGATTATATTTTATCGTCGTCATCATTCTTTTAGACAGCGCTATCAGATGAGGAAGTTCCTTGATTTCGTCATCCACAAGGGCGATATCAGCTGCGTCGACTGCGATGTCACTTCCGATACCGCCCATCGCAATCCCGACAGTTGCCTTCTTAAGGGCAGGTGCATCGTTTACTCCATCGCCGATCATGCAGACGGTGTCGCCTTTGTCTTGATAAAAGCCGATCCAATTTAATTTTTCTTCAGGCAGACAGTTTGCGTGCACTTCTGCAAGATGAAGCTGCTCTGCAATCGCAGCAGCTGTGTTGTCATGGTCGCCGGTCAGAAGGACTGGCTGAACGCCAAGTGCAGTCAGAGAAGAAAGCATCTGGATAAGAAGCAGTATCATATCTTTTTTTATCCCTCCTACTTCCAGAAAATGTTCCAATTTTAATGCTATGTATTTCAAAAACACTCCTCCTATCCATTAAAATTACCTATACCCGTATGGGTATATTATACCTAGTGTATGCTCATTAACTAAAATTACTAATAAACAGTGGATTTTACAAGAATTTTGTGCTATAATAAATGCATAAGTAAATTAACATTTGGATAAAAAACTTTGCATTTTGGAGGCACAAAGCTCATGTATATTCCTGAAAAACGTAAAAATCGTCAAATTACCC
>JALEVQ010000015.1 GCA_022788205.1 Robinsoniella sp.
AAACGCAAACGTAAGTATGTACCGAAGGCTATTTCGGGAATGAACGACTGTGGAGTGTACAAGAACTTGTGAGTAGTGTGTTACTTGTAACCACCAAAGCATACACGTTGAAGCAGTAAGTAAAATCCGTGAGGATTTACATTATCTCGATGTGATGCGTATATTTAATCATATTTTGAGTGGCAGGTCTACAATATGATTGATGAAATTCTTGCCTACAACAAGCGTTTTGTGGAGGAGAAAGCTTATGAAAAATATGCGGCGAGCAAGTATCCGAACAAAAAGATTGCGATTCTCACCTGTATGGATACGCGACTCGTCGAGCTGCTTCCGGCTGCGCTCGGACTGAAGAATGGAGATGTGAAGATTATTAAAAATGCAGGCGGCGTTGTCACGAACCCATTCGGAAGTGTGATCCGCAGTCTTCTGGTAGCGATCATTGAACTTGGCGTGGAAGAGATCATGGTGATCGGTCATACAGACTGCGGTGTACAGCACATTGACAGCGAGATGATGATCGAGCATATGAAAAAGCGCGGAATCTCACAGGAGTCGATTGACTTGATGAAATATTGCGGCATTGATTTTGAAAAATGGCTCGCCGGATTCGACACAGTAGAGCAGTCCGTGAAAGATACCGTGGATACGATTCGCAATCACCCTCTGATGCCGGCAGACGTCAGAATCGGCGGTTATGTGATCAATACCGTCACAGGAGAACTCAAAGAGATCTGCCGATAGATTCCATAATCAAATGATAGACTCAGAAAGCCTTGAGCATGAAAAAATTTTAAGACAATTCATGCTCAAAAGGCTTTTTTTATTCCACACGTTGCGTTTCCGCTTCGGTCCGCGCGCTTAGGATCCGCCATCCGCGAACACCCGCCTTCGGATCAAACAATTCGCTCGGTGGCAGCAAATCGGCGCACAGACCGAGCAGAAAACGCAGCGTGTCTGGGGGGATATCATCTGGGACGATGGCGTACCAGTATCCACGATGGCGCACCAGCATTCACGTACGACAATAACTTTACACCGAAACGAAAAAAGAGTATATTGGTAACAAAAAAAGAATGGAGGGTAAATTTTATGGCGCTTATGAAGGAAGCAGCGACAGTGGAGCTGATCTGGGATATCATCAGGGGAAAGACAGACGGGATCAGTAAGGTGGATTTTTCACCGCAAAAGCCGAAATTTCCAAGTGAACTGCCTTATGAACAGCCTTTTTGGCGTGCTACGCCGGAATCGCAGGGAGTGGAGTCGGAAAAAATCAGGGAAATGTTTCTTGCCTTGGAGAAAGAAAAAAGTATCCATCTCCACAGTATTATGGTCCTGAAAAATGGAAAAGTGATAGCCGAGACGAGTTTCTATCCGTATCAGAAGTGGCTTTGGCACACGACGTACTCGATGGGAAAGAGTGTGGTATCCATGGCGATCGGGTTGCTGATTCAGGAGGGGAAACTTTCACTGGACACAAAGATTATTGATATTTTTAAGAAAAATGTAAACCTGCTTAGCATGTTGAAATTAAAGAATCTGTCAGTGGAGCATTTGCTGACGATGACGAGCGGTGTCGCGTTCAATGAGACGGGTGCGATCTCGGGGAATGACTGGGTAAAGAGTTTTCTGGATGCGCCACTTCGCCATGAGCCTGGGGAAGTGTTTGAGTATAACAGTATGAATACGTATATGCTCTCGGCGATTGTGACGGAGGTGACAGGGGAAACGCTTGTCGATTATCTGAAACCGCGCCTGTTTGAGCCGCTTGGCATCACGAAAGTATTCTGGGAAAGCTGCCCGAAGGGTATCACAAAAGGCGGCTGGGGACTGTTTTTGTGCGCGGAGGACATGGCAAAGTTAGGACAGCTTTATCTACAAAAGGGACAGTGGAACGGTGTGCAGATTTTGCCGGCAGAGTGGGTGGAAAGCTCGACAGCAAAAAAAGTCATTCCACCAAAAAATACAGGATTTGAAGGATATGGATATCAGATTTGGACCGGAAAAAGAGAGGGAAGCTTTGCATTCAATGGGATGATGGGTCAGAATGTGTTTGTGTATCCGGATGTGCAGATGGTCGTTGTCACGACAGCAGGGAATGAAGAGTTTTTCGCGAGCAATGCAATGCTGGATATTCTGGAGTATTATCTCCCGAAGGCGGGAGAAAAAGCAGAACCATCAAATGAAAATTTACAGATGGGAGAAGCATCGGGCAAGTTGCCGGAAAATCTCTGTGAGCACCAAAAACTGCTGGAGCTTGAATGGAATGTCTCTCATCCAAAGAATATACAACAGAGAATGCAGGGCGGATGGCGCAGGAGAAATTCTAGGGGAAAAGACCGCAAAAAGGTAGATTACAGAAAACGCAATTCTGTGCAGGAGAAGAGGGAGTGCTCCTGGCAGTACAAGGCGCGAGAATTGGATGGAAAACGATATGTGTTTCCAGCTGCCTATATCGGATTGTTCCCTCTGATGGGACAGGTTTTTCACAACAATTATACAGACGGAATCAGCGAGATTTGCTTTTGTCTGGAAGAGGGCAGATTCTTTATGTCTGTCATGGAAGGACAGGATGAGAAAAAATTAGAACTTGGCATGGAGGCGGCAAAGATCATGGATCTCGAACTGCACGGAGAGCCTTACTGCGTGGCAGTGGAGGGCAGATTTGCGGCTGACGAGGACGGCACAGAGGTTCTGATTGTGGAGATCTCTTATCTGGAAGATGCGATCAAGCGTGTCTTAAAGCTGTTTTTTGACGGTGATCGCGTAGAGCTGCGCGCATCGGAGAGTCCCGGAAAAGGCATTATTGTAAATGGAATTGCCTCTGTGGCGGGGGATGTGATGGACATTCCGATCTTAAAGAAATTTATGGACAAGGGAAATGTGAATGTCATTCAGCTTTTGATCGAGAGTGCGATCGAACCGAAAACCGAGGGAGAAGAGAAGAAGGCAGAGCCAGACGATGTCATCGCAATCCCGATCATCTGGGCTGAGGAAGAAAAAAAGGATCCTTTCACGGAGGAAAATGAGGAGACAGGCAGCAGCCTCTCGGCATTGGAAGATCAGGACATCGAACAGTCTGAAGATGGTCTCCTGCCGGGAGACGGAGAAAGTATCATGTGACAAAGGAGAAGAAAAAATGAAGTGTGAAAAAAAAGATTTATTGCTGTATGCAGTGACAGACAGAAGCTGGCTGAATGGAGCTACCGTGTATGAGCAGGTGGAAAAAGCATTACAGGGAGGTGTGACGTTTGTCCAGCTGAGAGAAAAAAATCTGGACAGGGAAGCCTTTCTTGAGGAGGCAAAGCAGATCAGAGAACTTTGCAGATCCTATGGTGTGCCGTTTGTGATCAATGATGATGTGGAGATTGCGGCGGCAGCCGATGCGGACGGTGTTCATGTGGGTCAGAATGACATGGAAGCACTCGACGTGCGTGCGAGATTAGGTGAGGATAAGATCATCGGTGTCTCAGCGCGGACGGTGGAGCAGGCGTTGCTCGCCGAGAAGCATGGGGCTTCCTACCTCGGTGTGGGCGCAGTCTTTCACACAGGATCGAAGGCGGACGCCAAGGGGATCAGCCATGAGACACTCAGAGAGATCTGCAAGGCGGTGAAAATCCCGGTGATTGCGATCGGAGGCATCAGCCAAGACAATGTCATGCAGCTCTCGGGAAGCGGAGTGTGCGGGATCGCTGTGATCAGCGCGATTTTTGCTCAGCCAGATATCGAGAAGGCGGCGAAGGAATTGAAGGAAAAGACGATTGCGATGGTGAATGCATGAGAAGAGGCATAATTTTTGATGTTGACGGAACGATTTTAGACTCTATGATCATCTGGGAACATGCCGGGGAGCGATATCTGGAACAGTTGGGAATTGAGGCGGAAAAAGGGCTTGGAGAGCGGCTGTTTACGATGAGCATGAAGGAAGGGGCGCAGTACCTGAAGCGTACTTATGGACTTTTGCAAAGCACCGAGGAGATCATCGGAGGGATCAATGAAGTGGTGACTTCTTTCTACCGCGAGGAGGCAAAGCCCAAAGAGGGAGTCCGAGAATTTTTGGAAAAACAAAAAGAAAAAGGGGTCAAAATGACAGTCGCCACATCGACGGACCGGTTTCTCATTGAGGAGGCATTCCGGAGATTAGATCTTGAGAAATATTTCGGGCGGATCTTTACGTGCTCCGAGGTCGGAGTGGGGAAAAGTGAACCGACCATCTTTCATGAGGCAAGCCGGTTTATGGGCACCACGCCGGAGGAGACCTGGGTTTTTGAGGATGGGCTGTATGCGATCGAGACAGCAAAGAAAGCCGGGTATCACACTGTCGGAATCTATGATGCGGCGAGCGAGAAGGATCAGGCAGAGGTCAGAGAAAGTGTGGAGGTGTATCTCAGAGACTGGAAAGGGGCAGAGGACAGACTCAGAGAGAAACTGTGAAAAATTTATTTTTGGGATCCGCTATCATGTGAATTGGAATAAAGAAAATATTGGAGAGCGACTATGTTTAGAGTGATTAAGAAAGCCGGGAAGACGGTACAGGCGTATTGCCTTGGAGAGGATCATCAAATGATCCGCGAGCTGATAGAGAGCGGAAAAATCGAGAAATTAGATGATGACACATACGTAGTGTGGTCACAGGAAGCAGTCAACGGAAAGAAAAAGGGGGAGATCGCGTACCGGGGAGATTTTATCAAGTTAGACTCTTCGGGGGCACCTTACCCGAACAGGCGCGATTTTTTTGTAGAAAACCACAGACATCTATCGGGGGATGATTATGAGCAGATTCGGAAGCCCCTCTATGCCTGGAAAGACGGGGAGGATGACTGCGAGGAGATCGAGTTCCTCAAGAAACACAAAGGATTGGTGATCGATCGCGATCACCCGGAGAAATTTTACAGCGCACCTCTGTATGGGACGTTGCTGTGCGCAGACAGCCAGGCGGTGGTTATTTTTTATAACATCGACAGAGAAGAACAGCAGATCAAGGACATCGATTTTAATTTTATAGAACATGGAGAATTTGAGCGCACATACCGTGTGATCGAAGAGGAATTATAAATATTTGCTTCCCCATAAAGCCCCTCATAAACCTGATCCCGATAAGATCATATATGTTGACTGATCGATAAAAAATCGATCAGAAGTCCATCTTGTCTCGGCTTTCGTCGCAACATAATTTTTAAAAAATGATTTTAAAATTTTTAAAAAATTTTTTGTCAAATTAAAAAAGATTTTGAAATCTTAAACAGATATGCAGGTTGTATTTTTCTTCTCCATATGATATCTTTATAATAGGAAGAAAATTTGGTGGAAAGGAGAGGCGAATCATATGGGAAAGAAAGAGAGATCTTCTTTTATCTTCAAGGTGGGCATGATTATGTTTGTGCTGATTTTAGCGACGATCGTTGTGGTCGCGGCGGAGCTGACAGCGGATGATAAGCAGGAGAACAACAGCTTGAATCAGACATCAGCCGATGCTGTGAGCGGTGTCAAAGTTCGAATCTACTACGGCGATCAGAACGGAGAGTTTTTGCTGAACAAAGAAGTCACAGTTTCGGAGATCAGTGTAAAGAGTGTAACGGAAGCTTTGATTGACCAGGGAATTCTGGAAGAGGGAATAGAAATCAATTCACTCACGCAGAAAACGCAGGAAGAACGCGAGCTTTTGGAGATCGATTTCAATGAGAAATTCCAGGAAAAATTGTTCAGTCTTGGCACATCGGGAGAACGGATTTTCATGGGAAGCGTGATCAATACTTTTCTGGGAATTTATGATGCGGATGCAGTGAAAATCACAGTGGAAGGCAGAACCCTTGAGAGTGGACATGCTGTCTATGATGGATATCAAAATTTTTATGGACAAGTTCAGCAGCGCATAAAGGTATCTTACTCTGCATACGGCAGCCAGAGAGAGACAGAAGTGCTTAAGATATGCAGCGATCTTGGTTTTGCGGCAGTCTATGACGAGCAGGTATTTGGACACAAAGAAGATTTGGAAAATCAGGAAGTTCTCTTTTATGATCTGGAGAGTGCAGAGGCGGTTCAGAAAAAGGCATATATGAAGATCAGCCGGTTCAAACAAAACATGCAGAACATGCTCATGGACGTTCGGGCGACGAGACCTGATGCACAGACAGAGGATGTTCAGGAGACATTCGGGAGAGATGGAGAGAACGGTACCATCTTTTCCTACACCGAGCAAGATGGAGAGGTTGAGCGCAAAGGGAAAGTCTATGTGTGTGAGCACAATGGTTTTACATATATGATTGAGACGAACTGTGAAGCGCAGGACGAGGAATTGTTGGGACAGCTTCGAATGATGGCAGAAGAATTTTATTTTGTGGATTGATCAGATTTTATGGCAGCAGCACAACGGCAGAAAAAGCCGCAGCGCTGCTGTTTTTCGTGAGATCGTACAAAATTTTTCTGATTTTTTTCGCAAATCGCAGATTGACCTTTTGGAATTAATCGGTATAATGAAAATAGTGAAATCGATTTCAATAGTCGCCAGAAAAGCTTCAGAAGGAAAGAAAATAATAGAAAAAGAGGAGGAAGAGCAGGTATGAGAAAGAAGGCAGATACCAGCGCAAAGACAGAGGAAAAGGCAAAGGCAGGCACAAAAGGGAGAAAGACGACGGCGAAGAGAGAGAGTAAAAAGACGGTGGAAAGGGCAGAGAATGTCCCGGCAGCAGGGACAGATCACAGTGATGAATTTCAAGAGCGCCTTGCGCGTCATTACGACGAAATGAAATGGCTTTATTGTGAATTATACCGTGACGGAGAGAAAGCGTTTGAGGATTTATGTAAGAATCTCAAGGGACTCTATGATGCGAGAAAAGAGTCTTTAAAAGAATTGGACCGGCACAGAGAGCAGAATCCTTCCTGGTATAAGAAAAATGATCTCCTGGGCATGATGATGTACGTTGATATGTTTGCAGGAAGCTTAAATGGCGTCCGTGAAAAATTGGATTACATCGAGGAGTGTAATGTCAATTATCTGCATCTGATGCCGCTTCTCGAGACACCGGAGGGAAGAAGTGACGGAGGCTATGCGGTCGCAGATTTCAGAAAGGTTCAGGAGAAACTGGGGACGATGAGCGACCTCGAAAATCTGGCGCAGGAGTGCCACGAGAGGGGAATCAGCATTTGTCTCGATTTTGTCATGAATCACACGTCGGAGGATCATGAGTGGGCAGTGCGTGCACGCCGCGGTGAAAAAGAGTATCAGGATCGCTATTTCTTCTATGACAGCTATGACATCCCGGCACAGTATGAAAGAACAGTGCCGCAGGTGTTCCCGACGACCGCTCCGGGAAACTTTACCTGGCTTCCGGAGATCAGCAAGTTTGTGATGACGACATTCTATCCGTATCAGTGGGATTTAAATTACAGCAATCCGATCGTCTTAAATGAGATGATCTACAACATGCTGTATCTGACAAATCAGGGGATTGATATTATCCGTATTGACGCGGTTCCATATATCTGGAAACAGTTAGGGACAAATTGCCGTAACCTGCCTCAGGTACACAGCATTGTGCGCATGATGCGTATGATCTGCGAGATTGTGTGTCCAGGTGTGCTGCTGCTCGGTGAGGTTGTCATGGAGCCGAAGGAGGTTGTACCTTATTTCGGAACTGTGGAGAAACCGGAATGCCATATGCTCTACAACGTGACGACGATGGCGACGACATGGCACAGTGTGGCGACAAGAGATGTGCGTCTTCTGAAATATCAGATGGATATCATCGACAGTCTGCCAAAGGAATATGTATTCCTCAATTATCTGAGATGCCACGACGACATTGGATGGGGGCTTGACTATCCGTGGCTTGGTCAGTTTGGCACCAGAGAGGTTCCGCACAAAAAATATCTGAATGATTTCCTGACGGGAAGATACCCTGGATCCTTCGCAAGAGGAGAATTATACAATGAAGATCCTGTCACGGGAGATGCGCGTTTGTGCGGCACGACAGCATCACTGTGCGGTACGGAAAAGGCAGTGTTTGAACGCAACAAAGAAGCGATAGAGGAAGCTGTGAATTTCGATCTGATGCTGCATGCCTATATGCTGACACAGTCTGGAATCCCTGTGCTGTACAGCGGGGATGAGATCGGACAGCTCAACGACTACGATTATCATAACGATCCGAATAAATGGGAGGATTCCCGCTATCTGCACCGCGGCAAATTTCAGTGGGCACTGGCACAGATGAGGGATCGTGAGGACACACGCCAGGGAAAATTGTTCCAGGGTCTGAAGAAGATGGAACAGATCCGTGCGTCGCATTCGGTGTTCGAGAGCGATGCGCAGGTTCGCACAGTCGACACATGGGATGATTCGATTCTGGGGCTGATCCGGGAAAAAGGAGAAGAAAAGCTGGTGGCTCTGTTTAATTTCAGTGAATATCATAAGATGGCATGGATCGATGAGGAAGACGGAATCTATGTCGACCTTTTAAGCGGGCGTGAGATTGAGGCAAAAGGCGTTCGAATGGCGCCGCACGGATGCTGTTGGCTGTTGAGAAAAAGAGGTTGAAAATTATTATGAAAATCAGTGAAATCGCCAGCTTGGCGGGCGTTTCCAGCGCGGCGGTTTCGCGCTATTTCAATGGCAGAAGTCTCAGCCAGGAAAAGAGAGAGAAGATCAAAAAAGTGGTGGAGGAATACGGCTATGTGCCGTCCTCCTGCGCCAGAACGATGCGGACGAAAAAAAGCATGCAGGTAGGTGTGATGATACCGAAAATCGACTCGGAATCGATGCCGAGCATTGTGGCTGGAATCGGGATCACACTGGGCGAGGCGGGATACAATTTTCTTCTCGCAGATACAGGCAGCAGGACAGAAAAAGAACTGGAATATCTGGAAGTTTTTCGCCATTATCAGCTTGACGGTGTGATTTTTGCGGCGGCACAGCTGACGGAGGAGCACCGAGAAGCACTGGGAAGGCTGCCGATGCCGGTCGTGATCCTTGGACAATACCTAGAAGAGTATGACTGTGTGTATCACAGAGACAAAGAAGCGGCGTATGAGATGATGAAAAGACTGCTGGAGGCGGGATGCAAAAAAATCGCATATATCGGGGTTGATGAGAGGGATGCTGCGGCAGGAGCACAGCGCAGACAAGGCGTGTGTGATGCGCTCAGAAGTTTTGGCAAGAGTGAAAGAGATATGGTGTTTGAGCTTGCAGATTTCTCGAGAGAATCAGGGTATCAGGCGATGAAAAGGCTGATCTGTGAACACCCTGACTTGGACGGCGTTTTCGGTGCGACAGATGACATTGCAGTCGGTGCGATGATTTTTCTCAAGGAAATAGGGAGAAAGATTCCGGGGCAGATCAAGATTGCCGGGATCGGGGATTCCGATATGGGAAAAGTGATTACACCAAGTCTGACAACAGCGCATTATCACTATAGGACGAGCGGAAAAAAAGCGGCGCAGCTTCTTCTTGAGAGGATGGAGGATCGGGAAAAAGGACTGGAGAAGATACAGCTGGGATTTGAAGTGATCGCCAGGGAGACGGTGTAGCGTGCTTCGGGCGAGAAAGGGAATGGAAATTCGTGTAGGATTGTGCTATACTGGCAGATATAAAAAACGAGGAGGATTTTCGATGAGTAATCAATATAAGATTGAGACAAAATGTATCCAGTCGGGATGGCAGCCTAAGAAGGGTGAGCCGAGAGTTCTGCCGATTTACCAGAGCACGACGTTTAAGTATGATACGACGGATGAGATGGGCAAATTGTTTGATCTGGAGGAGGAAGGATATTTTTACACACGCCTTCAGAACCCGACAAACGATGCAGTGGCTGAAAAGATTGCTGATCTTGAGGGCGGTGTAGCAGCTGTCTTGACGTCTTCAGGTCAGGCTGCAAATTTTTATGCAGTCTTCAATATCTGTGAGGCAGGGGATCACATTGTCTGTGCGGCAGCTGTCTATGGGGGAACCTTTAACCTGTTTGGTGTCACGATGAAAAAGTTGGGCATTGACTGTACGTTTGTGGATCCGGATGCCCCGGAGGAAGAGATCGCAAAGGCGTTCCGTCCAAACACCAAGGTACTGTTTGCAGAGACGATCGCAAACCCGGCGCTTGTCGTGCTGGATATCGAGAAATTTGCGAGAATCGCACATTCTCACCAGGTTCCGCTGATCGTGGACAATACCTTTGCCACACCTGTGAATTGCCGCCCGTTCGAGTGGGGAGCTGATATTGTGACCCATTCCACGACAAAGTACATGGATGGACATGCTATGCAAGTCGGCGGAGCAATCGTGGACAGCGGAAACTTTGACTGGGAGGCATACGGTGAGAAATATCATGGTCTGACTGTGCCGGATGAGTCGTACCACGGCGTTGTATACACAAAGAAATTTGGAAAGAAAGCATATATCACAAAGGCGACGGTTCAGCTGATGCGTGATCTCGGATCGATCCCGGCTCCGATGAACTGCTTCCTGCTCAATGTGGGTCTGGAGACTTTGCCGCTCAGAGTGGAGCGCCACTGCTATAATGCGCAGAAGGTGGCAGAGTTTTTGAACGCACACGAGAAAGTGGCACATGTAAATTATGCAGGACTTCCGGGGGATAAATATCATGAGCTGGCACAGAAATATATGCCAAACGGAACATGCGGCGTGATTTCTTTTGAGCTGAAAGGCGGAAGACAGGAAGCGATCAAGTTTATGGATGGGCTGAAAATGGCAGCGATTGTGACGCATGTTGCCGATGCAAGAACGAGTGTCCTTCACCCGGCAAGCCATACCCACAGACAGATGAATGACCAGCAGCTCGCAGAGGCAGGCGTGTCTCCGGGAATGATTCGCCTGTCAGTCGGAATTGAAAATGTGGATGATATCATCGCAGATCTGAGTCAGGCACTTGAGTTAGTGTAAAAGCCCAGTCTCCGATAAAAATACAGAGGATGCCTGTGATCCTTTTCGGCATCCTCTGTATTTTTATGGGATGGAATGTCCCGTGAAATCTAAGGGTGGATGATTTCTAATTCTCTCGGATAGTGATTTAGGCGCATACATCCGTCTTTTGTCACGACAACCAGATCTTCAATGCGCACACCCATCTCGCCTGTCAGGTAAATGCCGGGTTCGATCGAAAAAATCATGCCTTCCTGCAGCAAGGTTTCATTTGCGCAGGAGACATCGCCGTACTCATGGACTTCCATGCCGATGAAATGACCAAGTCTGTGGTTAAAGTTTTTGCCGTATCCCTCTGCGGAGATGATATCTCGGGCGATCTTGTCAATCTGGCAGATCGGGATGCCCGGGCGGATTGCCTCGACGGCGGCTTGCTGTGCTTTTTGGACTAACTCGTAGATTTTCCTGTGCTTCTCGGAGACAGTCTGATAGAAAAAGGTTCTCGTCATATCGGAGCAATATCCGTCTTTTAGGCAGCCGACATCAAAGATGATGCTCTGTCCCTCTGAGAGAACGGTATCATCCGGCATATGATGCCCGTCGGCGCCGTTTTCGCCGAATGCAACGATCGGGTCGAAGGAATTGTCGGAGGCGCCGAGATTTTGATAGATCGCTTTGAGCTGGTCGGCGATCTCGATCTCTGTGACACCTGGGTGAATCAGAGCTTTCAGTTTTTCCATTGCGAGATCATTGATGCGGGAAGCTTCGACCATCTTCTCGATTTCAGAGGCATCTTTGATGGCGCGTGCCATATCGATGCAGAGGGAGGAGAGCACATAGTCGGAAGCTTTGGCGTGGGCCATCAGAGGAATCAGAAATCTGGCCTGCATACATTTGTCGATACCTAAGACTTCTCCTGGATGGATATATTCGGATACGATCTGCATGACAGGATCCGTGTCAGAGAATCGCACCTCTTTTACCCCCAGATCTCTTGTCTGGAAGAAAAGATTGTTGAGAAAAAGTACATGGTTTCCGTCGGCATTCAGATATAATCCGAGAAAACGTTCTTTTGGATCCGTGAGATAATCTGTCAGATAATATACGGCATATGGGTCCGTCACCAGCATCTGAGAGATCCCCTGCCTTTTCATGTTTTCAAGAACATGATCAACGTGAGATGATATCATGGTAAACACTTCTTTCCTGAATATTTGTGATGTTGGGGTCAAAAGTCATGCTTTTCATGCAAGCAGGAATAACATGACCTTGTGACCCTGGTATCATATTTGTTCAAGGGAAATTATAACATAAAATCGGGAGCGTGTGTACGAGACTTTCAACATTTGCTTCAAGGAAAGCGGAAGGGAGCAGATCAGGAGAACAGTTTTTTGGTGATCGCCGTGCCTGAAAAGTGATGTGCTTAATGTACAAAAAAAAGCTTTGATAACATATAAAGTGTACATTGAACGGCAAAATAAAATATGCTAGACTACAGATAACCAGCAACGGCGCAGAGATGTGTTCTGTGCCGTTTTTTTAAACGATTCTATATCACTGCTTTAACGTACAAAAGCGGGGATACTATGCCATTTCCGGGAAAGATAACCGGAAGAATGTTAAGGAGGAAGTGCTTATGAAACGAAAAATGGCTTTATTGATGGTGGCAGCGATGGCGGTCAACGTGATGCCGGCAGTATCTTTTGCAGAAGAGGGAGAAAAAGTGGTGCGCGTCGGTGTATCTTATGACCCGGTGACACTGGACTATGCGCAGATCAATGCAGACCCGGCGACGGACATGGACACGATGATCGGAGACGCCCTGATACGAAACAAAAATGGGGAGTACATCGGAGGAATTGCACAGAGCTGGGAGGTCAGTGAGGACGGAACAGAGTGGACCTTCACGCTGAAAGAGGGACTTACCTACAGCGATGGAGAGACACCGGTGACGACAGAGGATCTTGTGTATGCGGTAAAACGACTGTTAGACCCAGAAGGCGGATACAATAACTCAGACAGTGCTTTCGTGTTCAAAAACGGAAAAGCATATTATGACGGAGCATGTGCTTGGGAAGAAGTCGGCGTGGAAGCGATCGATGATCTGACCATCAAATATACGTTTGAAAACCCGCAGTATGAGCTGAACTTCACCTCCACAACACTGTATGCACCTCTCGAGGAGGCATTCGTGGAGCCATTGGGCGTAGAGTACGGCAGCTCGGCAGAGAAGACGCTTGGAAATGGTCCTTTCGTAGTAACAGAATGGATGTCGGATTCGAGTGTGACCATGGTCAAGAATGAAAATTATTGGGATGCAGACAGCATCAAGATCGATCAGTTTACCTTCCTGGTAGGCGCTTCATCGGATACGGGCATTGACATGATGATGGCAGGCGAGCTGGATCTGTGGCCGGCAGGAAATGCAATGCAGAGACAGGTGATGGAGGACAGCGGATACGAATGCTGCATTACCTATGGCTCTTATCAGGGACTGAATATCAATCACAAAGGAAAGACGGAGGAGACAGGATTATTCCTCGGAAACGCAAACTTCAGAAAAGCAATCAGCTACGCGGTAGACAGAACTGCTCTGACAGCTTCCGTGATGACAGGAGCAGACCCGGCAAGCCGTCTGGTGGCTCCGAGTGAAGGCGGTGTGGAAAAGACATTCCAGGAAGAGTTCCCATATGAGGCATGGCCTGTGACAGCAGAACCAGAGAAGGCAAAAGAGTACCTCAACGCTGCACTGGAAGAACTCGGAAAAACGATCGATGAAGTTCCTGCGATTGAACTTCTGTGCTATGACTCACAAGGTTCCATCGACATCTTAAGCGCTGTTCAGGATATGCTTTTGACGAACCTTGGAATTCAGTGTGTGATCAATCCTCAGACGATTCAGGTGATGATCAACAGTGCGATGAGCGGAGATTACGATCTGTGGTACGGCGGAAATGCGATCGCTGAGCCGGACGCTCTGGAAGACTATCTGAACAGCTACACGACAGAGTCTGGTCAGACTTCCGGATTGCGCGGATACAGCAACGAAGAGTTTGATAAGCTGTATGCGACAGCGCTTGCCTCTCCTACGATTGAAGAGAGAAGAAGCAACTTCTTTGAGATTGAAAAATTCTTCTGTGACAACACGATGACACTGCTTCTGGGATGGTCAGAGAGTGGATATTACTATGACAGTCAGTTCCAGGGTCTGTACTATGACGGCGGAACACCGGTGTTTACGTACATGGATATCGCAGAGTAAGTAAAAAGGAGGGGCTGCTGCAAAAAGAAGGATGGACGAAATGAGAACATCTTTGTCTCATCTTTTTGCGGCAGCCCCTGTTTTGTCAAAGACGGATCTGATAAAATCGGAATCCGGATGAGAAGAGTGGTTTTGGTATCGCTGACATCGAAAAAATATCGGGAGGAAATAAATGTTAAAATACGTTGGACAAAAAATTTTGATTGCAGTGGCAACGGTATTTGTCCTTGCCACTGCTACTTTTTTTCTTATGCAGCTGATTCCGGGGGATCCTTTTGCGAATGATAAGGTGCCTGTCGCTGTCCAGGAAAAACAGCGTGCCTATTATGGGCTGGATAAGCCTTTGGGGGAACAGTATGTGATTTATATGAAAAATCTCCTGAAGGGGGATTTGGGATATTCGATCAAAAAGACAGGGCGCACCGTTGTGGATATCATCAAGGAAGCGTTCCCGGTTTCGGCAAAGCTGGGATTGTTTTCGCTGCTGTTCAGTGAGGCGATCGGAATTTTGTTTGGAATTTTGTGCGCGCAATTTCGGGGAAAATGGCCAGACTATCTTTTGATGCTTGTGGCGATCCTGGGAATTGCGATGCCAAGTATGGTTTTAGGACCGATTGTGAGATATGTGTTTGGTGTGAAGCTTCACTGGCTGCCGGTTTCCGGATGGGGAAGTTTTTCGCAGATGATCATGCCGGCATTTGTTCTGGGACTCGGAACGGTTGCGGGAAATACGAGAAGCATGAGGGCAAGTATGCTTGCGACAACGACGCAGGATTATGTCAAGACCGCGAAGGCGAAGGGACTGCCGCCGTGGAAGGTAGTGCTGCGCCATCAGCTCAAAAATTCACTTGTCCCGATTATACCTAATCTGGGTGTGCAGATCGCCAGCGTGCTGATGGGTTCCTTTGTCGTGGAGAGTATGTTCCTCATCGGAGGTCTGGGACGGTATTTTGTGGATTCCATCACAAATCTGGACTATCCGCTGATTATGGGGCTGACGATTTTTTATGGAACTTTCCTGGTCGTGATGAACCTGTTGGTAGATATTCTCTATGGTCTGATTGACCCGAGAATCCGTGTGAAGTGAGGTGGAAGTATGAGCGAAGAACTGGCAAAGAAAGAGTGGGAAAATTCCTTCGCGGAGGACGCGTTTGAGCCCCTCCCGGAGGACGAAAAAAACGGGGAAAAAATTGTCCGCAAGAATACTTCCTACTGGAAAGATGTGTGGAGAAATTTTAAGAAAAATAAGGCAGCGATGGTCAGTCTTGTGCTGATGGCAGTGATGGTACTTTTTGTCCTGATTGGACCTGAGATCAGCGGATACAATTACTACTCTAATGATTACTCGGCAGTCAATCAGGGACCGAGTACAGAGCACTGGTTTGGCACCGACAATCTGGGGCGTGATCTGTGGACGAGGGTCTGGGCAGGAGGAAGAGTATCCCTTTTGATTGCAATTCTCGCCACGCTCATACCGGAAGCAATCGGGATGATTGTGGGAGGAATTTCCGGATATATCGGAGGAAAAGTAGATATGATCATCATGCGAATCATTGATGTCCTGATGGGAATTCCGAGTCTGATCTATATGATTCTTTTGATGGTAGTCCTGGGATCAGGAAACATCTGGACACTGATTATCGCGATGAGTATCACCGGATGGATGGGCTCGGCGAGAAGCACGAGAGGTCTGGTATTGCAGCTCAAAAGCAGGGAATTTGTGACGGCTTCGGAGACGCTGGGGGCTTCTCCGGCATGGATCATCACAAGGCGTCTGATACCAAATACACTGGGAATCCGCGTGGTGGGGATCACGATGTCTCTGCCGAGTGCCATCTTCTACGAGGCATTTTTGAGTTATATCGGTCTGGGTGTCACACCGCCTACGCCGAGCTGGGGACAGCTGATCAAGGCGGCAGGGGAAGTTTTCCGATACTATCCGTACCAGTTTATTATTCCGTGTCTGTGTGTGGCAGTGACGATGCTTTGTTTCAATCTGATCGGCGACGGGCTTAGAGATGCACTGGACCCGAAGCTGCGCTCGTAAGAGGAGGTCCCTATGGAAGATAAAAAAATATTGGAAGTGAAAGACCTGGTGGTGTCTTTTGATACGTTCCAGGGAGCCGTCCAGGCGGTGCGCGGAGTATCCTGGTACTTAAAAGAGAAAGAAACGGTAGCGATCGTGGGAGAATCCGGGTGTGGAAAGACGGTGTCGATCCAGACAGTGATCGGGTTGAATCCAAGAAAAAACGGAAGTGTGAAAGGCGGTCAGGCACTTTTTGAAGGAAAGAATCTTTTGGATCTCACAGAGAAAGAGATGCGCGACTACCAGGGAAATGAATTGTCGATTATTTTTCAGGATCCATTTACCTTTTTGAATCCTACGATGACGGTGGGGCAGCAGATCATGGAGCCGTATCTGCAGCACAATAAGGTGTCAAAACAGGAGGCAAGAGAGAAAGCACTGGAAATTCTTAAGATGATCTCTCTGCCGAATCCTGAGGAAAATATGAAGCGATATCCACATCAGCTTTCTGGCGGTATGCGCCAGAGAATTATGATCGCGATGGCGCTGATCTGCAATCCGAAAATTCTGTTTGCGGATGAGCCGACGACAGCGCTTGATGTGACGATTCAGGCGCAGATTATGGAGTTGATGAATAGCCTGAAAGACAAAATCAACACGTCGATTGTGTTGATTACGCATGACATGGGCGTCGTGGCAAATATGGCGGAGCGCATCTATGTGATGTACGCAGGGGAGATTGTGGAGCATGGTGACGTGGATACGATCTTTAACCATCCAAGACATCCATACACATGGGGACTTCTCGGCAGTGTGCCGCGTCTGGATAAAAAAATTCAGGAAGATCTGTATTCGATTCCGGGGACACCGCCGGATCTGATTTCCCCTCCAGCGGGCTGTGCGTTTGCGGCGCGGTGCAAATATGCCTGTAAAATTTGTAAGACACAGAAGCCGCCAAGGATTGACTTTGAGGAGAAAGAACACTATGCGAACTGCTGGCTGAATCATCCAGAGTACATTCGCAGAAACGGTGTTGTCAGGAGAGAAGGTGGCTATGATGGAGAATAGGGAAGCTTTATTGGAATTAAAAGATGTCAAAACATATTTTCAGGTGCAGAAAGGCACGCTCAAGGCGGTCAACGGAGTCGATCTGACCATCTATCGCGGAGAGACGGTAGGGCTTGTCGGGGAATCAGGGTGCGGAAAAAGTACGCTTGGAAAGACGATCATGCGCCTCTACAAGCCGAATGACGGTCAGGTGCTCTATCAGGGGCGTGACATCTGGTCTTACCGGGGCAAGGAAAAGAAGGCATATGCGAAGAATGTTCAGATGATTTTTCAGGATCCGTATGCGTGTCTTGATCCGCTGTGTGTGGTCAGTGACATCATTGCGGAGGGGCTGAAGATTCACAAAATGTGTTCAGGAGCACAGTTGGAACAGAGAGTGGAGGAACTGTTGAACATGGTCGGTCTTGGAAAGGAACATGCGAGCCGTTTCCCACATGAATTTTCTGGCGGACAGAGGCAGAGAATCGGGATTGCCAGAGCGTTGTCGTTAGAGCCACAGCTGATCGTGTGCGATGAACCGATCTCTGCTCTGGATGTCTCGATTCAGGCGCAGGTGGTCAACCTTCTGAAAAAACTTCAGAGAGAGATGGGACTGTCCTATCTCTTTATCACGCACGATTTGTCGATGGTACGCCAGATTTCCAACCGGATCGCAGTCATGTATCTGGGATCGCTTGTGGAGATCGCAGACAGCGAAGATATCTATCTGAAAAATTATCATCCCTACACGAAAGCGCTGCTGTCGGCGATCCCGATTGCAAACCCTGAGGCGGAGCGCAGCAGAAAGCGTATCCTGCTCAGCGGCGATGTGCCAAGTCCGGTCAATCTCCCAAAGGGCTGCAATTTCTGTCAGCGCTGTTCGAAGGCGACAGAGCGATGCCGCACGGAAAAACCAGTGCTTCGGGAAGTAGAAAAAGGACATATGGTCGCGTGCCATCTGGTCTGAGCAAATTTACGTCTCCGTGAAGAAACGATGGATTTTGATGGCAGCCTGGAGGTGAAACAGGACATCGGGATCTTCCAGGGAGACACCGAGGATTTTCTCGATTTTTTCAAGGCGTCCAAGCAAAGTATTGCGGTGAAGATATAAGGTCTTTGCCGTCTGTACTTTGTTAAAACGACAATTCAAAAAGGTGCAGAGTGTCTCATAGAGTTCGCTTCCGTTTTCGGCATCGTAGGAGAGAAGCGGGTCCAGGACGCTGGAGGCATATTTTTTTGGATATTCTGCATTTGGAATCTCATAGAGAAGCTGGTAAAAGCCGAGCTCCTGGTAGGTAATCATTCTCCCTTTTACAGGAATCAGCGACACCGATAAAAGCGCACGCTTGGCGTGGATAAAGGAACGGCGAATCTCGCTGAGCTTGGATCCTTTCTGACCTTTTCCGGTCAGAAAGCGAGTGCCGGGATACTGATTTTCGAGGCGCAGGCACAGCTGCTGCATATAGCGGTCGATGGCACTTTCCTGCGAGGAAGTGTTGACAGGAAAGACGAAAATGCTGGCGTTGTGCTGACCGATGTGCCATCCCATATCAAGCTCACGGCGTGTCAGATAATCTACTTTTGAGGCGAGCATGCGGTAGAAGTCATTTCGCGATTCGAGAAAATGGGAATCGTGGATCGATTCCAGGTGCTGAAAATATTCGTCTGTGTTCATAAACTGTAAAATATAGACGCAGTATGTATAGTTCGGCATGTAGCCGAGAAAAAGTGCCTTATCTAAAGTAGAAAGCTGTGAGGTATCGGTGTACTCAAAAAACAGGGAATACCAGAAATCAGAGGCGTCAAGATGCTTTTTGTCGCGATTCTGGATGAGATTGATGATATCCTTGGTGATGGA
This sequence comes from Robinsoniella sp., assembly GCA_022788205.1. Taxonomy (GTDB): domain Bacteria; phylum Bacillota; class Clostridia; order Lachnospirales; family Lachnospiraceae; genus JAGZHZ01. The sequence continues at coordinate 19,061 of JALEVQ010000015.1, forward strand.
GTTTACATATGAGCGGCTTGTGATGGAAAAGACAGGGATGGAGAGTTCATCGGCGAGTTCTTGCAGATCTTGATCGAGATTTTTTTCCAGGACAAAATGTTCCCCTACGAGAAACAGAATGCCGGCACAGTCATTTTCAGCCGCCTCCCTGACAAGCTGCTTCAGCTCAATTTTTTCTACCTCCATGTTGGCACCATAATAGATCAGAAATTCTCCTCCGCTGACCCACTCATTGATCGGAGGGCACAAAATGACATAAGGCCAGGTGACAGTGTGGGAGAGACCAGCGCTTCCGCCTAAGAGTTTCATCTGACTGAGAGAGGGCAGACAAAGCAAATCGTTCGTTGTTGCCATAAAAAAGCTCCTTTCATGAAAAGAACATCCTGACAGATTTGTGAGATTGCATTTTGAGAAAGTCAGGAACTGAATTTAGCATAAAGAAAAATGGAACAGAAATCAAGGGGGAATTGACATGAAAGCATTTTTGGGAAGAGTCATCGACGGGAAATCAGACAGAGTCCTCGAAAGGGGCATGGTCGTGACAAAAGAAGAGAAGATTGTGTATGTGGGAAAACAGGGAGAATATCCCTTAGAAGCAGGCAGCGAGATCTTTGAGGCAGAAGACGGGACAATCCTTCCGGGATTGATCGATGCCCACATCCATCTGACGGGCGAGGAGAGCATCCACCGCAGCGGCAGCCAGCCGTATGATCTTTTGCTGACATCGGTGCGGGATCTGGAAGATCTTGTGGATGCCGGGATTACCGGAGTGCGGGATATGAGCGCGTTTGGAAGACCTCTTCGGGATGCCGTTGAGAAAGGAAATATCAGAGGACCGCGGATTATGCCTGGAGGGAAAGTACTCAGTATCACTTCCGGTCACGGAGACTGGGATGTGAGGCTTACTCCCGAAGAGAGCAATCGCTTTTCGATGTCTGGATTTCTGGCAGACGGACCAGAGAGCTGCTATCGGGCGGCAAGAATGCAGTTCCGCGAGGGAGCACAGTTTTTGAAAATCTGTGCGACTGGAGGAGTATCCTCAGCGATCGATGATGTTAATGATGTGGAGTTTTCCGACGAAGAGATCCGTGTCTTTGTGGAGGAGGCAGAAAGGCATCACACATATGTGACCGCACACTGCACTGGGACAGAGGGAATCAAGCATGCGATCCGGTGCGGAGTCCGGTGTATCGAGCACGGTGTGATGCTGGATGAGGAAGGAGCGCAGATGCTCGCTGAACATCACATCCCGCTGGTGACAACGCTGACGATTGCACTGGGTCTGTCACAGATGAAAGGGTTGCCGGAGCACATGAGGAAAAAAGCGGAGGCGCTTGGCGATGCGGCGTACAGAGCATTTGAGCTGGCGAGAAAATATAAAGTGACGGTTGCACTCGGCACGGACTATTCCAATTCCCCAAACACTCCATTTCTCGGAATCGGAGAAGAATTTTACAGCCTGACCCGATGTGGCTATACTCCGATGGAGGCGATTCATGCGGGGACATTTGAGGGGGCTGTACTGATGAAGATGGCAGACAAGACAGGAAGCCTGGAAGAAGGAAAGCTGGGAGATATCGTGCTGGTGGAGGGCAATCCGATCGATGATATCCGGATTTTGTCGCAGGCAGACAAGGTCAAAGTGGTGATGATCGGGGGAAAGGTTTTAAAAAATCAACTGAGAAAATAGAAAGGGGAGAGAACAATGAGTGAAAAAGAGATCGCAGAGCGGGTGCTTGAGAAGGCAATGGATCTGGGCGCTGCGTTTGCAGAATTGTTTCTGGAGGACAGAGAAGAGACGAATATTCCATACCAGTCAGGAAATATTCAAGGTGTCAAAAGTCTGCGGATTCACGGCGCAGGACTTCATCTGATCAATGGCAAACAGCGTGTGTATGTGTACACGAACAACACATCGGAAGAGGCGCTGATGAAGCTGGTCAGGAAAGGCTGTCAGATGTTGGAAGAAAAGAAAAAGGCAGGGATTTCTTCGCTTGTTCTGACAGAAAATCGATATCACAATCCATGCCCTGTGGAAATCTATCCAGGCACGGTTTCCAACGGGGAGAAGGTGCGTGTCTTGCTGATGGCGGAAAAAGCGGCAAAAGGCGCAGGACCGCAGATACGCTCACTTAGCATGAATTATTTTGACACGGATCAGCGTGTGATGGTGGCAAACACAGAAGGAGTGTTTGCACAGGATCGCCGTGTGACGACGCGGGTGCGAATCTCTCCTCTGGTAGAAAATGAGAAGGGAACGTACGGATGTTTTCAGGAGTTTACGAAGGCACAGGGATTTGAGGCATTTCGTGAGGAGGAGGCTTATGCAGATTTTGCGCGCGATGCAGTCTGGAAGATGGACGGCATCCTGCGTGCCGATACGGTGAAACCATGCGTGGTGCCGGTGGTTCTCGCGGCAGGAGGATGTGGTACACTGTGGCATGAGAGCTGCGGTCATTCTTTAGAGGCAGTGGCGATCGCCGCAGGAAGCAGTGCTTTTGCCGGGAAAATCGGAGAGCAGGTCGCAAGCGAGAAGGTGACACTGATTGATGACGGAACACTCCCGGGACAGTACGGTTCTGGGGCAATCGACGATGAAGGGCACAAGAGACAGAGAAATGTGCTGATCGAAAACGGTGTGCTTAAGGGCTATCTCTGTGACCGATATTATGGAGGGCTGATCGGCATGGAGAGCACAGGAAGCGGGAGAAGGCAGAACTATACGTATGCGCCGGCAGCCCGGATGACAAACACATTTATCGCAGAAGGGACGGATGACGAGGAGGAGATGATCCGTTCTGTCGAGGAAGGGCTGTATGTCAAAAGTATCGGCGGCGGCTATGGCGGTTCGCAGTTTTCTCTCGCCGTACAGGAAGGATTCTGGATCAAACACGGAAAGATTGACCGTCAGGTCAAGAATCTGATGTTGACGGGAAACGGCATCGATGTCATCAAGCGGATTGACCGTGTGGGAAGGCGAATGGAGTTTGAGGGAGGCGGATTTTGCGGAGCGATCTCAGGGCTTGTCCCGACGACAACCCCTCAGCCGATGTGCAGGATCAGCCAGATGGCAATCGGATAAGGAGGCAGAAGATGGAGGAATTAAATCGTTACCGGGAAGCATTTTTGAATTTGCCAGGGCAGATTCAGGAGGCAGAGGTTCAGGCAGAAAAAAATATTTTGTCAGAAGCCACCGTCAGCGGCGGAGTCTCCAAGGGCATGGGCTTTTCTGAAAAGACAGAGCTTTTCGTGAGAGCATCCGGAGAAAAGACGGGGATGGTTTACACGGAAAATCTCTCGGAGGATCCGCAAGAGATTCTCAGGTTAGCATTTGAAAACAGCCTCATGGGTGAGACAAAAGAACCGATGAACACGAGAGAAGAGGTTGAGGAAGGAAGCAAGGCGGCAGGAGAACTGGGAAAGACAGAAGAATGCTGCGAGACAGAGACAAAAGTGCTTCATGACTTTGCATGCCGGATGGAAACAGAACTGCGCGAGCAGTTTTCAGATGCCGGACGCATTGAGGTGGGGGCTGTCCAGAAGCTGACGATGATGGGGATTGTGAACACAAAAGGCGTCGATGTGAGCGCAACGACAGGACATTTTGATGTGACGGTGGAGGTATCTCACAGAGATGATCCGTTAAAAATCTATACAGAGACAAGATCGGCAAAGCAGCTAAGCCAGATCGGGGCAGAAGCCTTCCTGGAAAATCTGAAAAACTGGGAACTGACGGTCAGAGAGAGCGGGAAATTTATTCCGGGGACGTACCGCGCCGTCTTAAGCAGCCAAGTGGTAAATTTTCTTCTCGTTACAGGATGGCAGATGTTTTCGGGGGTACATTATCAGAGCGGCAGGAGTGCCCTGTGCGGAAAACTGGGAGAAAAAGTGTTTTCCGAGTGCATCACAATCCGGGACAAAAAAGGCAGAACAGACTGTGGAATCCCCTCTGGCTATACCTTTTTGATTGATGCAGAGGGGACACCGTGCAAAGATGTGAATGTAGTAGAAAAGGGGATCTTCAAGGGGCTTCTCCACAATCTTTCCACTGCACACAAAGCGGGAACTTCCTCGACGGGAAATGCGGGAAGAAAGGCACTTCTCAGCGGGAATATCCACACGGATATGACGGTCATTCCAGGAAATCTTATGATAGAAGCCGGAGAAAATACGCTTGCACAGTTGCTTTCAAAGTGCGAAAATGGTATCTATATCTATGAAGCTTATGACCAGTTTCACGGACTCAATACCGTGACAGGAGACTTTATGTTTCCGTGCAAAGGGATTTTAGTGGAAGACGGACAGCTAAAAGCCGGCGTCTCGGGGCTTTCGATGAATGGAAATATTGTGGAGCTGTTCCAGAGCGTGGAAGCACTCGGCAGGGAACAGAAAATCGAGCCGATGATCATGTACAACAATTATGTCGTATCAGGTCCGAGTATGCTGGTAAGCAATCTTCGAGTGAGCGGATAAAAACAAAAGAAAGGAACATTGCGTTCATGAAATATGATTTTGAAACACTGGTAAAGCGGCGGTCGGCGAATCTAAAACAGAGCACAATCCCAAAAGAAATCGTGGAAGCAGGCAATGTCAGTTTTGACGGCGCTGAGCCGGATTTTCCGACTGCTCCTGTCATCCGACGTGCTGTGAGGGAGCTTGCCGACAATGGACTTTACGGTTTTACTTTGTGTGACGAAGTATACCGAAAAAGTGTGTGTTGGTGGATGGATCACAGCCGCGGCACAGAAATTTTGCCAGAGTGGATCGTTCCGACACTTGGAACGATCTATTCTGTGGCGACGACAATCCGCATGTGCACCGAGGAAGGAGATGGTGTGATTGTCACACCTCCGATCTATAATCGGTATGAACAGGCCGTGAGAAGACTGAACCGCAGGACAGTAAAATGTCCGCTGATTCTGAAAAATGGTCACTATCAGATGGATTTTGAGGCGATCGAGGAGGCAATGTGCGATTCGGATAATCATCTGTTTCTGCTGTGCAATCCCCATAACCCGATCGGACAGATCTGGGACGAAACAGAGCTTTCGAGGCTAGCCGCGCTTGCCGAAAAGTACGATGTCATCGTCTATTCCGATGAGATCTTTGCAGACAACTGTTATGAGGGAAGAAGATGCCCATGCTATCTATCTGTTCCGGGAGCGAAAAGCCACGGGATCACGGCAGTCTCCCTCGGAAAATCATTTCACTTTACAGGAGTGAACCATGCGAATATCCTGATTGCAGATGAGACTCTTCGAGAGCGCTTTGTCGATCGCAGGACAAGAGATCACTACGGAAGTATCGATCCGCTTGCATATGAGAGTGTGGTGGCAGCCTACACAGAGGAAGGACTCGACTGGATCAGGGCATCGAATGCATATGTGGAGGAGAATATCCGATTGATCCGCAGATTTTTTGATACATATCTTCCGGAAGTACCAGTCTATGGAGGGGAAGGCGGTTATATTTTATGGATGGATTTTCGGAACCTGTTTTCCGATGAACGGGAATTGAAAGAATTTCTCTATAAAAAAGCATATTTTCATGTAGATATGGGAAGCAGCTACGATGCAGAGTGTTTTGTGCGAATGTGTGTGGCAAGCCCGAGATGGTGTATTGAAAAAGCACTGGAATGTCTGAAGACGGCTTTGATGGATTTTTGAGAGCTGGGACGATGGCGTACGCACATGAGACAGCGCACGAAATGGCACATCGCTCAAACTTGCAAGCTTATTTGATCTGTGTTATGATGAGAAAAAATAGGAGGGAGAGTGATGTGATGAGATTTTTCCACATATCGGATGTCCACCTGGGAGCATGCCCGGATCCCGGATTCCCATGGAGTGACAAAAGAGCAAAAGAAATCTGGAAAAGTTTTGAGGATCTGATCCAGAAGGCGTCAGAGAGACAGGTTGACTTGATTCTGATTGCAGGGGATCTGTTTCAGAGGCAGCCATTGATGCGTGAGGTCAAAGAGGTGAACGCGTTGTTTTCTCTGATCCCGAAGACGAAGATCGTCCTGATAGCGGGGGAACACGATTATCTGAGACCAGATTCCTGCTATCTGAAATGTCAGTGGAGTCCAAATGTGTTTTTTATGAGTACAAAAGAGTGCAGCGGAATTTATTTTCCGGATTTAAATACAGAAGTGTATGGTCTGAGCTATTATGAGAGAGAGATTATGGAGCCTTTGTATGACGATCTCTCTCCGCAGGACAATGGGTGTTTTCATATTTTGGTGGCACACGGCGGTGACGAGACACATATCCCGATCGACAAAAAGAAACTGGCACAGTCGGGATTTGACTATGTGGCTCTGGGACATTTCCACAAATCACAGACAGTGATTGACCGCCATGCCTACTACAGCGGTTCTCTGGAGCCGATCGACAAGACTGATCTGGGACCGCACGGCTACATAGAAGGGCAGGTTGACGAGCAAGGCAGGATGAGCCTGCGGTTTGTGCCCTGGGCAAAGAAAGAATACGTGATTTTATCGGTGACTTCCACCGAACAGTTTACAGATGCAGATCTGAAGGCACAGGTAGAGGAGATGATACGCAAGAGAGGAAAGCAGCATTTCTACCGTATTCTCATCGATGGTGTCCGCGATCCGATGGTGCGCTTTGACCTGGAGGGGTGCAAGGAGCTTGGAAATGTGGTGGAAATCATGGACCGGACGACGCCGGTCTACAATTTCAGGAAGCTGCTTCTGCAAAATGGAAACAATCTGATCGGGCGTTACATTCGCCAGTTTCAAAACGGAGCGCTCACCGAGGCAGAGAAGGAAGCTCTGTACGAAGGAATCGATGCGCTGCTGAACGCAAAGAGGTAGGAAGCATATGGAGATCATAGAACTTCAGATCAAACATTTTGGAAAATTTGAGAATCAAACGCTTCGTTTTCACGGGGGAGTCAATGTCCTGTACGGTGAAAATGAGATGGGAAAGACTACACTTCATGCCTTTATCCGTGCTATCTTGTTTGGCATGGAGAGGGAAAGAGGAAAAGCTTCAAAAAATAATGAATATGTGCTGCGTGAGCCATGGAATAATCCTTCCTACTATGCAGGATCGATTCGTTTTGAGAGCGGGGATAAATTATATCGCCTGACAAGAAATTTTAGCGAGAATGAACAGAGTGTAGAATTGTTCTGCGAGACAGACGGGGTGGAACTTCCGTCAGATCAGGAAAGGATTCAGGAACTTTTGGACGGATTCAATGAGGCTGCCTTCTGCAATACTGTTTTTGTGGGACAGAGGACGAGTGAGACCGCAGCGGAGCTTGCCGATGAGATTCGAAACTTTGTCACCAATTATCAGGAGGAAGGGAACGGACAGCTGAATGTCAAACAGGCGATCACCCAGCTGAAAGAGAAGCGTCAGGATCTTGAGCGCAAGCGAAAACAGGACAGCGATGAAAAGAAAGAGAAGATTCAGAAAGCAAAAGTGAAGACAAAAGAGGTAGAGAGAGAACTTGCAGATCTGCGTGCCCTTGCAGAAGAGCAGGGAAATCAGCTGGTCCAGAAGAGAAACCGCCGCTCTCAGTTTATGCAGGAGCGCCGCGAAAGCAGGGAGGATTTCAAAAAGAATACGTCCCTGTGGATTGCAGCGTTTCTCCTTCAGGTGATTGCAGCAGTGGCAGTAGTCGTGATCTGGCAGCTGGATTTATCTCCATGGCTGTTTGCGATGGTCGCCGCCATTGATTTGATTGTGCTTCTGATCATCCTTCTCCAGATTCAGGCAAAAAAACAGCGCGCAGAGCGAAAGATACAGGCACGCTTCCACAAAGATGAGCAGATCCTGAAAAAGATGGAGCTGGAAGAAGAAAAGCTGAACGGAAAACAGGAGATTCTGCAGGAAGAAATCCGCGAAAAGATGATGCAGCTGGAAAATTGCAGAGAGATTCTGGAAGAGGAAAAAGAGCAGGAAAATCAGCCTCAGAAAATTGACCAGAAAATCGAAGGTCTTCAGATCGCAGAGAATACGATCCGCGATCTCTCAAGTGAGATGTACCAGGAATTCAGCCAGAAATTAAACGACACGGTATCCGATATCCTCTCCATGATTACGAGAGGAAGATATACAAAAGTCTTTCTGGATGAAAGACTTAACATCCGCATCGATGCCGGTGATCATCTCCTCTATCTGTATCAAGTCAGCCGCGGTACCATGGATCAGATTTACTTTGCACTGCGTATGGCAGTCGGAGAATTCTTTTTCCAGGAAGAAAAACTGCCTGTGATCCTGGATGATGTGTTTGTCATGTACGATGAGCGAAGGCTGAAAGAGACGCTGCGATGGCTGTATCACAGCGACCGGCAGGTTTTGCTCTTCACATGCCATAAACGGGAACGAGAGCTTTTGCAGGAGATCATGAAAGAAGAGGCTTAGAAGAAATTCTACTTTGAACTAACGGATATGACGCCTGGCGGCGTCAGCACCAATCATAAAAGCCCACGTAAATATAGAAGAGGGAGCACGGAAAAACAGATGATTTCGCATCTGTTTTTCCGTGCTCCCTGATTTTAAACAATTTTCATGTGCAGCTGCACAGAGCGATCGACATTCGATCTGGAAACTCTCATGCGCCACAGTTATTGTTTTGCCAAAGCCTCGGCTCTCTGTCTTTTTTTCTTGGCAAGGAATTTCTGGATTCTCTCATTTGGATTTAACAGAGAACTGATCGATGCGTCATGGTTTAACGTATCGATGATGTAAGCGATATATTTGCTCATATCACAGTTGATATAATACGGTTTTGAGAGCAGTTCCGGTGTCTGATATACGAGGTTGGTGGTGAGAATAAAATCAAATAATCCTTCCTCATAGGCAAGATCAAATTTGTCCAGACCGTTTGTGAACAGACCAAACGTAGCGCAGATAAAGATACGCCCGGCTTTTCGTGATTTTAATTCTTTTGCAACTTCGATGACACTTCCTCCGGAAGAAATCATATCATCGATGACGATCATATCTTTTCCTTCCACATCGGTTCCCAGAAATTCGTGTGCCACGATCGGATTGCAGCCGTTTACAATGTGGGCATAGTCTCTTCGTTTGTAGAACATACCCATGTCAACACCTAAAACGTTTGCCATATAGATCGCACGGCTTGTGCCGCCCTCATCCGGACTGATCACCATCAAATGCTGTGGGTCGAGACAGATATCAGGTGCAGCGCGGAATAAGCCTTTGATAAACTGGTACGCAGGCTGTACTGTCTCGAATCCATGCAGAGGAATGGCATTCTGCACGCGAGGATCATGGGCATCAAAGGTGATAATATTGTCGACATCCATGTCAACTAATTCCTGAAGAGCGAGAGCACAATCGAGAGATTCACGACCGGTGCGCTTATGCTGACGACTCTCGTATAAGAATGGCATGATGACGGTGATTCTCTTGGCTTTTCCACCCACAGCTGCGATCACACGTTTCAAATCCTGAAAATGATCGTCCGGCGACATATGGTTGACTTCACCACACAGAGAATAAGTCATACTGTAGTTGCAGACATCGACCAAGATATATAAATCATCACCGCGCACAGATTCTTTGATGATTCCTTTTGCTTCACCGGAGCCAAAACGAGGGGTTTCTGCCTGAATAATGTAATTGTCTCTCTGATATCCCTCGAAGGCAACGGTAGCAGCGTCAGCGTGATTTCTTTCCTGTCTCCACTTTACAAGGTAAGCGTTGATTTTCTCACCGAGTGTCTTGCAGCTCTCCAGGGGGATGATTCCCAGAGAACCTACAGGGATAGTTTCAAGATTGCGTTCATCCGTTGTTTGCATGATATCTTCTCCTCCATATCTTGTTGATAACAGTTATCTAGCTCTTATAGTTTAACACAAAGTTTGTTCAGGTCAAGTCTTTCTTGGCTTTAAGTTTTTAGTCCGCTCTAATTTTTTTTGAATGCGGATGTCATCTCCGATGAGCTTACACATCGTGTAGTTGCTCGTGATTCGGGAAAAGACACGCTCGGAGTAAGTCTCTGAAAAACGTTCCATCGGAAGGTTTGTGGAGATGATCGTGCTTTTTTTTCGAGTCAGTCTCTCATTGATACAGAGAAATAACTGTGAGGAGACGAAAGAATTTGTCAGCTCTGTCCCCAGGTCATCGATGATCAGAAGGTCACACTCAAAGATGTGAGGATAAAAATCCATCACCTCCTCCGCACGGGAGAAGGTATATTTTGCGAAGAGATCGAAAAGCTGAAAAGCAGAAAAATAGATCACGGAGTGGAGATGGTCGATCAGCCATTTCGCAATACAGTGTGACAGGAATGTTTTTCCAACCCCTGTATTCCCGTAGAAAAAGAGATTGCCGTGGGCAGTGTCGAAGGAGCGCAGAAAGAGATTGCACTGCCGGATCACTGCCTTTGCCGTCTCAAGGGCGGACAGACCGGTGTCAGGGTTGATAATCTTCGGGGAATAGTACTGGTAAGAAAAATTGGAAAAATTTTCGACTTCCAGAATTTCGCGGATGTTTGACTGCATGTAGAGCAGGTCAATCTCTTTTTGACGGAAACAGTGGCATTTTTCTGTGCCGATGTATCCGGTATCCTTACAGTCAGGACAGGTGTAGTGCAACTCCAGATAATCCGCGGGAAAACCGTGGTCTGCCAAAGCCTGTGTCCGCTTGGAGGAGAGCGAGGCGATCTGGGCTTTCAGATCGTCGAGTGCGTTCTCATCGCCAGACAGAAGTTTCCGCGCGCGGTTCACACACAGAGAGGAAATCTGGCGATCAATCTGGGAAAGCTCCGGGATGGACTGATAGGCTTTTTGGACACACTCATCCTGCCGGTGTTTGTTGTCAAACTGGTCGCGCTGATAAGTGCGCAAAATGGCGTCATACTGTGAATTTTTTAAAGGCAAAAAAGCATCTCCTTTCTCATGGGCGACAAATGAATTTTTTCGGACTTGTTTCCTTATTTCGGGATTTCCAGACTCTCATCAAAAGAGGTATCTGGAGGTGCGGCGTCATCCTCCTGGCTGTCAGAGTCAGCGGAAGACTGCTCTGCGCTCAGAAGCTGTTTTTCCAGTTGGTTGAAATCATACTGGCGCTGCTGGAAATTGTTGAAACGGTTGGCACATGCTGTGGGAGCAGCGGCAGGATGTTTCTGCTTTTTCTGTTCTTCGTATGCTTTCAGCTGATCCATATCTTTGATGCCATTTTCTTTCCAGGCAGAGAGAATTTTTTCCGTGTAGGAAAATTGAGGCTGATGGATGCGGTCGATCGTCCGATGACATGCTTCGATGACCAGCTCGATCGGCATGTTATATTCTTTTAGCCAGCGTGACATGCATTCAATTTCTGAGTCGATAGGATTGCGCCCGCGGATCCCGAAAGCGCGCAGGATAGAAAAATAATGTTTGCTGTACACGGTGACACTCTGTTTTGCCTCCGCCACAGTGGTGATCCCTTCCGCCGCCCAGGACATGGCAACTTTTTTCATATAGCGACAATTTCCACCGCCCTTGGAGACACAGTACTCGATCAGATATTCAATCAAGTCAACTGAAAAGTGAAGACTGTCATAAAAATATAGCAGGGCAGACATCTCCGTAGAGTCCAGTGTCTTGCCGAGATATTGCTCTGCGATAAAGAAGAGCTGTCGTATCTCTTCTTTTGACTGGAAAAAAGCAAGCTTTTGCGGGAAAAAATTTTTTGCCTCTGGAAATTCCTGAAAAGGACGGTGATGCACCGTCTCTGGTGCCTCAACCGCAGTTTTGGAAGAAGATGATGGTACAGCAGCAGAGTCGGCAGAGGAATCCTCCTGTTTAGGCGCATCTGTCTTTGGAGCTTCTTCTTCCCCTTCTTCTTTTTCCTCCTCGGTTTTAAAAGGGATATCTAAAAAAGTGATATCGGTAATCCAGCCATCCTTATTTTTGGTCAGACGAATCAGACCTAGTCTTTCCCAGTAGCCAAGGGCACGTTTGATATCTCTTTCTGTGTGGTCGAGCAGATCGGAAATCGCCGTAAAGGAAATTTGCTCTTCTGCCTGGGCACAGCGCAGGAGGTAGAGATAGAGTTTGACGTATTCTCCGCTTGCAGGAGCCATGTATTGATCGATAAACTGATTCTGTAAAATGGTTATGTTTTTCGTTTGATTCGTGTGTAAAAATAGTGAATTCATGTGGTCACCTACGTTTTCGAGAGAGATCCTGTCTTAGAAGGATTCGGTTGATTCAGTTATGGTCTAATCAGTATAGCACAACTCGAAAAAAAAGAGAATATCTAGTTTTTGGCAAAAAAAGAGACGACAAAATGTCAGGAAAACGCAAAATGAGACTGCCGCAAAGAATGCAGCAGCCTCAGATCATGATTAAATTCCCAATAAATTTTCTCCGATCTTAAAGACATCGCCGGCTCCCATGGTGAGCAGCAGATCCCCCGGAGTGCAATGCTCCAGGAGGAAAGTCTCAATCTGATCAAAAGATGAAAAATGGTGGACATCCGTTCCTGACACTTCGATTTTTTCTTTCAATGTCTCGGAGCTGATACCGAGATTGTCTGTCTCGCGTGCAGGATAAATATCAGCAAGGACGACGTGGTCGGCAAGAGAGAGCGCCTCTGCAAACTCATCCATCAAAGCCTTCGTGCGGCTGTATGTATGTGGCTGAAATACGCACCAAAGTTCCTTGTGAGGGTAATTTTTTGCTGCGTGCAAGGTGGCTTTGATCTCGGTCGGGTGGTGAGCATAGTCATCGATGACCGTGATATTGGCGATGCTTCCTTTGTATTGGAAACGGCGGTCTGTGCCGTGGAAGTCAAGCAGTCCCTGCTCGATCATGTTTTCCTCAACACAGAGAAGGCGGCAGACTGCGATCGAAGCGAGCGCGTTCGAGACATTGTGAATGCCAGGGACATTCAAGTGGAAATGACCGATGCAGTTTCCGTGATACATGCAGTCGAAGGAAGCGTGAGCAAATTCGTCGAATGTGATGTTTGCGGCATAATAATCACTCTCACCTTCTTTTCCATAGGTAATGATCTGACACGGGAGATCTCTCGTAATCTCTGCAAGATCCGGGATCTCACTGTTGATGACAAGAGTTCCATCCTCTGGAAGCTTTTCGGCAAACAGGCGGAAAGAGTGGCGGATGTCATTGATATCTTTGAAGAAATCAAGATGATCGGCATCGATGTTTAAGATCACACTGATTTTAGGGTTAAAATGCAAAAAGCTGTTGGTGTATTCACACGCTTCTGTCAAGAAGGTCTGTGAGCTGCCGACGCGGATATTTCCGTGGATCGCCTGCAAAATACCGCCGACAGAGATCGTGGGATCTAACTGGGCAGCGAGAAAAATCTGCGCGATCATGGAAGTAGTCGTTGTCTTTCCGTGAGTTCCGGACACAGCGATCGGTGTCTCGTAGTTTGCCATGATCTGACCCAAAAGTTCTGCGCGTGTGAGCATAGGGATCCCTTTCTCCACTGCAGCGGCAAATTCAGGGTTGTCGGGATGGATCGCAGCCGTGTAGACAACGAGATCCGTTCCGTCCTCAATATTGGAGGCTCTCTGTCCATAAAATACCTTGATTCCACTGTCTTCCATGGATTTGGTCAGGGGAGATTCCTTGGCGTCGGAACCGGAGATTTTGAAATGGCGGTCGAGTAAAATGGAGGCCAGACCACTCATACTGATGCCGCCGATTCCGATAAAATGGACATGAATAGGATGGTTAAAATCTATCTGATACATAAATTGTCTCTCCTTTG
>JALEVQ010000019.1 GCA_022788205.1 Robinsoniella sp.
CCAAAAGGTTGGAGGGAACAGGAATCACAGTTGCCAATGGTCACTTGACAAAGTAATTAGAAAGAGTATAATAAAATTATAATCGTTCTAAAATGGTAGCAAACTTCGAGAAAGGATGAAATATGACAAAATATGAAAAAGAAATATTTGCCATCGTGAACACTTCCTGCGAACATCTAACCGTAGAACAGATTTTTCAAAGATTAAAGGAAAAATATCCGAAAGTGGTTCTTGCGACGGTATATAATAATCTGAACAGATTGATAGAAGCAGAGCTGATTCGCAAGGTCTCCATTGAAGGAATGCCAGACAGGTACGACCGAATCAAAAAGCACGACCATCTTGTGTGCAGGAACTGTGGAAAACTTGCAGACATTACCTTTGAAGATTTGACGGCATCTTTGCGTGAACAGCTGGGAGATGAATTTTTATATTATGATCTGAAGGTTTATTATCTTTGCCCAGAATGTAAGAAGAACAGGATAAAAATGTGATATTTCAAAAAGGAGGAAAAAACAATGGCAAAATGGAAATGTAAAGTATGTGGCTATATTTATGAGGGAGAAACACTCCCGGATGATTTCAAATGTCCAGTGTGCAAACGACCTGCATCAGCATTTGAAAAAGTAGAGGAAGCAAAACACAAATATGCAGGGACACAGACAGAGAAGAACCTGGAGACAGCTTTTGCAGGAGAGTCAGAGGCGAGAAATAAATATACATATTTCGCTTCTGTTGCAAAAAAAGAGGGATATGAGCAGATTGCAGCTCTGTTCTTAAAGACTGCAGAGAACGAAAAAGAGCATGCAAAGATGTGGTTCAAGGAGCTGAAAGGAATCGGAGACACACAGGAGAATCTGAAAGCAGCTGCTGAGGGAGAAAACTATGAGTGGACCGACATGTACGCTGGATTTGCCAAGACGGCAGAAGAAGAGGGATTTCCGGAGCTGGCTGAAAAATTCCGTCTGGTAGCTGAGATTGAGAGACATCACGAAGAAAGATACCGTGCACTGTTGAAGAATGTAGAGACAGCGGCTGTGTTTGAGAAGAGCGACGTCAAGGTGTGGGAATGCCGCAACTGTGGACATATTGTAGTGGGAACGAAAGCACCGGAAGTTTGTCCGACATGCAATCATCCTCAGAGCTATTTTGAAGTACATGCAGAAAATTACTAAACAGATATGACGCCTTGTGGCGTCACGATGTGCTGCGGCACAGAAATGACTTGCTTGATAGGAGCGTGGTGAAAATGGATAAAAAAGCGATGTATCATCTGACTTATGGACTGTTTGTACTGACGGCACGGTTGGGTGAAAAAGACAATGGCTGTATCATCAATACGGCAGGACAGGTGACTTCAACTCCGAACCGGATCAGCATAACAGTGAATAAAGACAATCTGACACATGATCTGGTGAAGGAAAGCGGCAAATTTAATATCTCTATTTTGAGCGAAGATGCAGATTTTGAGATCTTTAAGCATTTTGGTTTCCAGTCTGGAAGAACGGCAGATAAGTTTGACGGGTATCATGCCTGCAAACGCAGTGAAAACGGTCTGTACTATATCACAGAGGGGACGAACGCCTATATCAGCGCCACGGTAGAGCAGACCATCGATCTGGGAAGCCATACGATGTTTATTGCTTCGGTGGATGATATGGAGGTACTCTCGTCGGTACCGTCAGCCTCTTATGCGTACTATCAGTCCTCGATCAAACCAAAACCGGAAGAAAAAGCTTCAACAGGAAAGACCGTGTGGCGCTGTACCGTGTGCGGCTATATTTATGAAGGGGAAGAATTGCCGGCAGATTTCATCTGTCCGCTTTGCAAACATCCGGCTTCTGACTTTGAAAAAGCAACCTTATAGACAACAGAATATTGTTTAGAAGAGGAAGCAGATGAATACAGGAATTACATCGAAAGAGGCAATCATGCAGGCATGCAGGGAGCTCGTGGCGTCAAAAGGGTTGACATCGCTGAACATGCGGTCTGTTGCGGAACAATGTCATATCGCACTTGGAACATTATATAATTATTATTCGGATAAGGATGAATTGCTGGTAGCTACGGTCGAAAGCATATGGAATGATATTTTCCATATGAATCATCAATGTGAGACAGAGTTTTCCTTCCCAGAATATGTAGATTTTATTTTTGGGTGTATCCAAAATGGGGCAAAAGAGTATCCAAATTTTTTTACAGGACATTCGATCGGCATTGCCAATTCCAAAAAAGGAGAAGCCAAGAGTACGATGGAGCACTATTTTGAGCACATGAAAAAGGGAATGTTGAAAGTTTTGGAGAAAGACGAAGCTGTTTGTAAAAATGCGTTTTCTCCGTCTTTTACAGCATCTGAATTTGTAGATTTTGTGCTGGATAATGTATTGCTTCTGCTTGTAAAGGGAAAGACGGACTGTAGTACATTGCTAGAGATTGTGCGCAGGACGATTTATCCATGAAAAAGAAATACCGTCACAGAACGGTTTTCTTTTTCTCAAAAATGAACATTGTTCAACATAGGAGGAAAAAGTTATGCAGGCAATTTCTGAGACAGTATTTGACATTGCAATATTTTCTTTATGGAATCATGGCTGTGCTACTCGGCTTTGGTGATGCATTCCATCTGGTGCCGAGAGCAGTTGCGCTTTGCACCACAGGATTGGAACAGTATACAGCAGCGCTCGGAATCGGAAAGCTGATTACTTCAGTGACCATGACACTGTTCTATGTGCTGCTGTATTATGTATGGCGGTATCGGTATGAAATAGAGGACAGAAAAGAAATCACAATGGTTGTGTGGGTGCTTTGATTGTGGTTTTGTTTTATCGAAGCGCAAGAGACACACAAGATAAGCCGTTTCGGCATCTGTGGCTTGCAGTTGTGATCAGTTTTGCATGCTACATTCCAGTCGTTTTGTTTGGAAACAGCATACCACCTGTAGGAATGCTGATGATCCCCAAAACCTGTGCTTATATCTGGGTTGTGGGGATTGGATATCATGCGATGAAAGAGGAAAGGAAGTAAGAAAACATGAAAAAATATTTGAATCTTTCTCTCGTCTACGCTATTTTGGCTATGGCAGGAGGTGTTTTTTATCGAGAGTTTACGAAATGGAACAAATTCACCGGGGTGACAGCGTTAGGAAAAGTACATACACATCTGTTTTTGCTGGGAATGATCGTATTTCTGATCGTATCACTTTTTTCGGAGCATCATGATCTGAAAAAACAGAAAACATTTCGTGTTTTTCTCTGGGTATATAATATTGGAGTCTCGCTCACAGCAATTATGCTGCTTGTGCGTGGAATCGGGCAAGTATTAGAGTTATCCTTGTCTTCTGCTGCCAATGCTGCTATTTCAGGTATGGCTGGAATCGGGCATATTTTAACTGGAACAGGTATGATGTTATTACTGATTTCTCTGAAAAAGATAGAAGAGAATTGAGAAGAAGGACAGGAAAAAACTGTTTTTTGCCAAGATGATGTCGAAAGTATGATCATTATGAATGGATCTCCATGCCGATTTTGAATGGATACAGATCCCCCCGAGGGGCTTGTTGATTGTACTGGAATATAGTAGCTTAATGATAGGATTTCACACGGATTGTGTATAAACACGATCTTTCAATCAACAGGTTTCAGGAGGGGAAATATGAGAACAAGAGAGAAGAGAATTGCAGCATTGCTGATGGCAAGTATGATTGCGACGGCAACGATCAGCCCAGTGCAGGCGATGGCAGGAGAAAATGAGGTTGAGATGCTGACTATCGGCATGTCAAAGGATCAAAGTACCATAACACCTTTTACTTACATCAACGGAACACCGGGATTTGATGTGATGAGATTTATTTACGACAGCCTTTTTACCATCAATGAAGAGAATGAGGCTGTTCCGTGGATGGTTTCAGACGACTATGAAGTGAGTGAAGATTATAAAACATACAAAGTGACTTTGCTGGACGGCATCAAGTGGCAGGATGGAGAACCTCTCACAGCAGAAGATGTCAAGTTTACCTTTGAATATGTCTTGACACAGGGCAATGGTCGCTGGATCGGCATTGCATCTGGTGTGGAATCGATCGACATCGACGGCAATGAAATCACATTTCATCTGGCAGATCCAAAGCCGGATTTTATCCGCTCTGGACTTGCGGATATGAGGATTGTCGCAAAACATGTCTATGAGGGTGTAGAGGACGCGACAACTGTAGCGAGTATGGGAAGCGGCGCATATAAAATGGCAGACTATGTGCCAGATCAATATTATACACTGGAAGCTTTCGAGGATTACTTTAAAGGTACACCGACGGTAAAAACACTGCAGCTGCCGATTATCTCCAACAGCTCTGTTATGCAGCAGTCTCTCATTTCCGGGGAGATTGCTGCTTACACAGGAAGTATTTCTCCAGAGCTGATCGAAACGTATGAGGCTGCACAGAATATCGAGCTGATTTCGACAGAAGGCTATGTGTCTACGCTGTTACTGTTTAACTGCGAGAGAGCGCCGCTTGACGAGGCGGATTTTCGTGTGGCACTGACCTACGCGATTGATCTTGACGAGATGATTGAACAGGTATGTCTCGGAAAGGCGGACAAAGGCACCGCAGGCTATGTAAAGGAAGGACTTGCGGAATATACAGAAGGTCTTGATTATGTATATGATCCGGATAAGGCGGCAGAAATGCTGGATGCACTGGGATACACACAGACAGATGAAGATGGTATGCGCCTTGGAAAAGACGGAGAGAAGATGGACCTTGAACTTCTGGTACAGTCAGGCAACACGACAAGAACGCGAACAGCTGAATTGATCGCACAGCATCTCGGGAAGGTCGGCGTGAAAGTGACCGTCACTTCTATGGAGGGAGGATCTGTGGATGACAAGGTATGGCCGGAATTTGACGTCTCCAAAGGGCGCGATTACGATATGGCTATGTGGGGATGGTCTGCACCGGTGATTCAGAAGGCGGGTGCGATTGTGACGGCGTGCTACAGCGATTTTGTCGCAGGCGGAGATAACCTGAGCGGATACCGCAGTGACGAGTTTGACGCCCTTGCAGCAGAATATCTGGCAAGTGAAGATGTCGCAGAGCGCGTGGAACTGGCTCATGAAATGCAGACACTGGCGGCATCTGAGGCACCGTTTATGACCTTGTTCTTCATGGATACCGTGAGTGCTGTCAATACAGAGCAGTACAGTGGATGGAAGGAAGCGAAAGGTACTTACGCATTTAATGTATTCTCATTCCTTCCGGAATAAGACAAAATGATAGGAGGCTGCTCCTGAAGGAGCAGCCTTTTTAAGGAGAAAGAATTGAAGCAAAAAAAATCGTATTATATCATTTTAATCGCGGCAGTCATCACGCTGAATTTTTTTCTCCCGAGGTGTCTGCCGGGCTCACCGATTTCACAGATTATCGGAGAAAACGTCGGAGGAATGCTTCCAGAAGAGAGAGAGCGAATTCTTGAGACGTATCATTTAAATGATTCTCTGCCGGAACAGTTTATTGAATATATAAAAAATATTTTTACACTTGACTGGGGAATTTCTTATTCCAAAAAACAGCCTATCAAAGATTTAATTTTTGACGCGATTCCATGGACACTTTTGTTGTGTGGAACAAACCTGATTCTTTCCACCGTCCTTGGGACTGTGCTTGGCACGGCATCGGCTATGCTGCGCAAAAAGAAGAAAGATTTAAAGATTGTGGGACTCATGACGATTTTGGGATCTATGCCGTCTTTTTGGATTGGCATGGTTCTCATTTCTTTTTTTGGTGTTAAGCTGGGATGGTTCCCAATCTATGGCGCGTACTCTGTGGTGAAAAAATATACAGGTGTGGCGAAAATACTGGATATTCTGCGCCACTTGGTGCTTCCGGTCATTACAATGACGATCGTATCCTTGATGAGTTTTTTTACGACATCGAGAGTGAGTGTGCTGGAAACGATTCATCAGGATTACGTAACGCTGGCAGAAATGCGCGGGATACCAAAAAAAAGGATTCAGGTCTTTTATATCATGAGAAATGCGCTGATTCCTGTCTTCACGGTATTTATGCTGGAAGTCGGCTATGTGTTGAGCGGTTCTGTGGTGATAGAAAGTCTCTTTTCCTATCCAGGGATTGGATATCTGCTTTATAATGCGGTTTTGTCCAGAGATTATCCATTGATGCAGTATGGATTTCTGATTACTTCTGTGATGGTGATTCTGGCATCGTGGCTGACCGATGTGCTGTACTGCAAAATTGATCCGAGGATGGTGAGTATGCTTGAAAAATAAAAGGTATTTTATCATAGGTATTACAATTGTGACTCTCTTTATCTTCCTGGCGATGCTGGCTCCTTGGATTGCGCCGTACTCTCCCTCTGAGATTGTGGGAAGTTCTTTTTCAAGACCAAGCTGGGAACATTTGCTTGGAACAAATGATATCGGACAAGATATTTTCAGCGAAGTGGTCTATGGAACACGATATTCTTTGATGATTGGATTGCTTGCAACGCTGCTGTCCTGGCTGATTGGAGCCGTGGTGGGAATTACTGCTGGATGGTTTGGAGGAGTGATCGATGATATTCTGATGAAAATCACTACTTTTTTTATCACCATTCCATATTTCCCTCTGGTTATAGTGCTATCTGCTTTCATGAGGGGAAGCTTATTCACGACGGCTTTCGTGCTGGGCATTACTTCCTGGCCGGGAATGGCAAAAGTACTTCGGTCACAGACAATGAAAATAAAAAGCAGCGAGTATATTACCTCTATTCAAGGGATGGGAGCGGGAAATCGGTATTTGCTGCTTCATCACGTCCTGCCGGAAATTTTGCCCTTGATGGTCTATCATGTCATCATGAGATTTAAGTCAGCGATTCTCTCCGAATCTTCTTTAAGCTTTTTGGGACTTGGATCTGCCGTAAATAAGAGCTGGGGCGCGATTTTATACTATGCACAGGCGAAAAATGCATTTTTGACAGATGCCTGGATCTGGTGGATTCTTCCGCCGGGAATCATGATTATCCTTCTTGTCTTTGGATTGATGATGATTGCCTATGGTCTGGAAGGGAGCACAAATCAGCGATTGGAGGAAACAAATGGATAAGGTAGCACTGGATGTTCAAAATCTTACGCTTGGATATGACCGAAATGCCGCACCTCTCATTGAGGATTTCTGCTTTCAGCTGGACAGAGGGGAAACCTTGTGCCTGCACGGCGCCAGTGGATGCGGAAAAAGCACGGTGATATGGGCGATTATGGGAAAACTTCAGAAAATCGGAGGGTTTTCCAGTGGTCAGATTTTTTATCAGGGGGAAGACATTCTGAATGATGCAGCCAGCATGGGGAGAATAAGGTGGGAAAAGATTGCGTTGGTTCCGCAGTCTTCTATGAGCGCTTTCAACCCGGTCTACAAAATGAAGAAAACCTACATGGAGCTGTTGAATTTAAAGAGAAAACAGATGACATCTCAGGAGAAAGAACAGCTTATCCGTGAGAAGCTGGAGATCGTTCAGCTGAAAGAAACGATTTTGAATCAATACCCGCATGAGCTGAGTGGCGGCATGCGCCAAAGAGCAGCCATTGCACTGGCTTTGATGTTAAATCCAGACATTCTCATTCTCGACGAGGCGACGACTGGCTTGGATGTATTGGTGGAAGCTGATATTCTGTGGACATTGAAGAAAATCAGGAGAGAGCAGAGCATGTCTATGTTGGTGGTCAGCCATGATACCAGGATTGCAAATGCCTTTTGTGACAGGAGGATTGCACTATGAATGAGATCTTGACAGTGAAAGAAGTGTCAAAACGTTTTCCTGTCGTGAGAGATGGAAAAAGAGAATATATTCAAGCGGTAGAGCGCGTTTGCTTTTCGGTAGATCAAGCGGAAAGAATCGGCATCATCGGCGCGAGCGGATGCGGAAAAACGACTCTGTTAAAAATGATACTGGGATTGCAAAATCCTGATCAAGGCAGTATCGAGTACAGCGGGAAACTTGGATTCGTTGCGCAGGATCCCTACAGCTCGCTGTGCCCGAGATTTCAGGTCAAAAAGATCGTTGCAGAACCGCTGCTGTATGGAAGAGAAAAGTTCAATAAGCAGCAGATCCAGGAAAAAGTAAGGTCTGCGCTGGAGCAGGTAAAATTGAACCCAGAAATCTTTATGGAACGCTATCCATATCAGTTAAGTGGCGGAGAGCGCCAGAGAGTCAGCCTCGCCCGTGCCTTAATCAGAGAGCCGCAGATCCTGATCTTAGATGAGCCGACATCGATGTTGGATTACGAAGTGAAAAGCAGTATAGGAGAACAGATACTGAGCATCGCGCAAGCGCAGAAGCTGGCTGTGGTACTTGTCACCCATGACATTGAATTTGCCAAGATTCTGTGTACGCACCTTTATATCATGAACGAAGGACATTTTATAGAACACGGAGAGAAAGAGGCAATCTGCCAGAATCCGCAGGAGGACTTTACGCGGATGCTGTTTGCGGCATCGCTGGATTTGGAAAAATTCTGGGAGATCAAGGAAAGTATAGAGCAAAAAGACGAAAGATGAAAAATACTGGTGTCAGGAATAGGGTGGGGCGACAGAGAGGATAAGAAAGGGGAGATAGATCTTGACATGGGAAGCTTTCTTATCTATAATTTGTTTGCAAGCAAACAAAATGGAGGAACTTTATGTATTCAGATTTCACAGAAAAAAAAGACATTGTTTTTTTAATAAAAAATATAGACAATCACATCCAGAGGTATCTCCATTCCCTTTATAACAGAAAAGAATTTCAGGACTGTTCCCTGATGAATATGTGGGTGTCTGATTTTCTCTATGATCATCGTGAGAAAGAGATCTATCAGAAAGATATTGAGGAGGAGTTTTTCATCAATCGCTCTACAACTTCAAAAATGTTGTCTTTGATGGAAGAAAAGGAATTGATTCGACGGACGGAATCGGATCATGACGCACGTTTGAAAAAAATAGAGCTGATGCCAAAAGGATATGAGCTGCATGAACTGTGCATTGTGATACGGGAAAACATTGACAATAAACTTACCCAAAATATTTCGCAGGAAAATATGGAATTATTTAAAACTTTATGCAGACAGATGATTGTCAATATGGATCAATAATGGCGTTTGTCTTGCCAATTAGTTTGCTGGCAAACATAAAAAGGATGGAGGTAATTATTTATGGAACAAAATGAATCGCTTTTTAAAGATGCTCCTGTGAGTAAGGCTGTTTTTCAGATGGCGATTCCGACAGTGATTTCTTCTCTGGTGCTGGTCATCTACAATATGGCCGATACTTTTTTTGTGGGACAGACGCATGATGCGTACCAGGTCGCAGCTGTCTCTCTGACTAATCCGGTTTTTGTCATGTATATGGCAATTGCCAATCTGCTGGGGATAGGAGGAAGTGCTCTGATTTCCATTTTACTGGGACAGCAGCAAAAAGAGAAAGCAAAATCAGCCTCCTCTTTTTGCTGCTATGCTTCCCTGGGGTTTGGAATCGTAGCAGGAGTGCTGATTCTTATTTTTTTGGATCCATTGCTGAAAATTCTGGGGAGCAGTGAAAATACCTGGAAGTTTGCAAAAGAATATTTGTTTTATATTGCGGTAGGAGCTCCAGTTATTTTGTTCGCAAACTCTTTCAGCCATGCGGTTCGAGGAGAAGGAGCGGCAAAAGCTTCCATGATAGGAAGTATGATCGGTACGGTCATCAATATCATCCTGGATCCGGTTTTCATCCTCGTTTTGGACATGGGAACCGCGGGAGCAGCAATCGCAACCGTGTTAGGAAATCTTTTTGCCTGCCTGTACTATCTCTACTATTTTTGGAAAAAAAGTCCGCTGCTTTCCATTCATCCGAAATATTTCTTCTCAGGGCTGGATGTCGCAAAGCGCTTGATGTCCATCGGTCTTCCGGCGGGGATCAATTCAGCTCTCATGAGTGTGGCTACGATCTTGCTGAACAATGCGCTGGCTTCCTATGGCGACAAGCCTCTCGCGGCAATGGGAATCGTGACAAAAGCATATATGCTGATTGTTTTTATCCACATGGGGATTACAAATGGAATTCAGCCTCTGCTGGGATATTGCTACGGCGCTAAAAATAAAAAAAGGTTTACTTCGATCATGAAATTCAGCGGTACGCTGACGGTAGTGTGCGGTACCGTTCTCAGCGCAGTCTATATTTTGTGCAGCCGTCAAATCATAGGACTGTTTATCAACGATGTGGAAGTCATTCAATACGGAACAGAAATGCTTCGGGCGACCTCACTGGCGGGACCGATTTTGGGCTTGCTGTTTCTATCGATCAACAGTATGCAGGCTATGGACCGCCCAGTGCCGGCAACGCTGTTGTCCGTGTGCCGGCAAGGCCTCTTCTTTGTACCTCTGCTGTACCTATTGAAAGCAGCTTTTGGTCTGCATGGAGTAAACTATACACAGACCGTTGCAGATTATCTCACAATTGTGATATCGCTGTTTCTGCTTAGAAATTCACTGAAACATTTTAGCAATCGGACGAAGAAAAATGTATACAGTGAAGATTAGGATTCCAATTGGGAATTCTGTTTCGCACAGTTGATCAGAGGGGTGATCGTAGTTTTATCAGAAAAGTCGATTTGTTTTCCGTACGTATCGAGCATCAGTTTATCCTCAGCATTTAAGTGATCATATCCTTTTTTTCGCATTGTACGGCATAGCATCCACATCATAGCTTTGTGCACGAATCCTAATTTGCTATAATCAATACCGCCCCTGAAATGGAATTGGAGAATGCTCTGATACATTTCAGGCGGTATAACTTTAGAGAGAGCATGTTCGATATGCTCTATATTTTTCTGAGATTCAGGATTCGCCAGACCACAGGAGAAAACGATCACCTTCTTATCAGAAATAGAAGGATAAAGTTTGATCAGACGTTTGATGCCGCTTAGACCACCGGCATACAGTCCGCCTCCGTGAATGACCACATCATAAGTTCTGAGAGTTTTCACATCGATTTTCTTGATCTCTTCCATATCGCAGGAAAGTTCTTCTGCAATCCATTGCGCATATTTTTTTGTGCTGCCATATTTTGATGAATACGTTACAATATACTTCATTTTGATTCTCCTTATCTCAATTTTCTGCAAATTCTTCCACCCGCTGAATTCCAGCATAAAGCTTTTTATGGAGGGAATAGAAGGCGGCAATCTCATCCTCACTAAAATCAGCGAACAGCAATCGCAAAGCTTCTGTGCGCTGCTGCTCCAGCTTCTGTGAATAGGCTGCGACTTTATCGGTTTCGTTTAAGCAGACGGAATGATTTGGTCCCTCCGTCATGGTGAGATATCCCTTGGCTTCGAGCACCGCTGCCAGCTTTTTGATATTCTGCCTGGAACAACCCATCAGTTTTCCGACATTTGTTAAGGTCTTTGGATCGGGACAACATTCCAGCATGGCAAGCATGAGCCATTGTTTCATAGAGATATCTTCTTGTATTTTTTCACAGGCAGTCTGCAGTCTGTTAGACTCAATAAAGATGCTGCTGAAAATTGCCTGTATCCGGTGCTGTGTATCACAATCAAATTGATCGAACAATTCTTGAATCATGTTTTTTTGTCTCCTTTTAGTAACTTGTTACCATTAATTATAGTAACAAGTTACGGCAATGTCAATCAACCAGAGCAAAAAATAGAGGGGAGTTTAGAGAGAGGTGAAAAAAATCGGTTTGACCTAGTGTACTGTATCATTGATATTTAGTATATCTGTCACTTCTATTATGAAGTGACAGATGAAATTATTGGATAAAGCGATATCAGCTTTTCTCTTGCATCACCTGTTTGGAAGTGCCACCGTATTTTAGTTTTATCACGA
>JALEVQ010000128.1 GCA_022788205.1 Robinsoniella sp.
AATCTAAGGAAACAGAAAATACGTATTGCTGCTGAATTGCCAGAAGCAATAAAACAAGCTTTTTCTACTGTTTGTCAATCGGACTGTATAGGGTGGTTTCGTTCATGTGGTTGCATGCAATAATTTATTGGATTGCTATAGATGAAGCAATGGAACAAAAAATCAAGACCATCATAGTCACACATAAGGACAGATTGATCAGATTTGGTTATACAGGATATTGTTTCTATCCTTGACGTTTTTTCCTGTAGGTTGTGTGGACTTCGTAAGTATAAAAAACAAATAGAAAGGGATGAGGAAATTGCGAAAGAGCTTCAAGACGGAAATAAATCCAACAGAAAGACAGAAAGTCAAGATACGAAAGACGATAGGAACTTGTAGATACATCTATAACTTCTATCTTAGTCACAATAAAGAACTGTATGTTCATGGCGAAAAGTTTATGAGTGGCAAGTCGTTTAGTGTCTGGCTTAACAAAGAAAAAGGATACCTTCCAACAACCAAAGATGGATATGTAATAAAAAGTGGTTTCGTTTCCATCAATGCTGACAAATTTTATGTTTCTGTTCTTGTAGAAATTCCTGATGCCAAGATTGCTAATAACGCTAACGAGGGAATTGGTATTGACCTTGGTTTGAAGGATTTTGCTATTGTTTCCAATGGTAAAACGTATAAGAACATGAACAAATCGGCATGTTGTCGCACACACGGATGATGAGAGTATCCTCTACATACTGATGGAATCTGTATCGAGTGCTGAACTTTTGTGAAAAAAGAAACCAAATCAAGAACCAAGAAAGTCTGTAGGATTTCAAAGCGGGGGATTGACAAAAAGAAACAGCCCTGTTATCATGGATGTCAGAGCAAAGACGTTCTTAACAACCGTAAAAGGGGAAAGAGCGTCTTTTTCACGTTAAAAAACAATTTCCCAAATTTTCGGCCACATGGTAAGTGCCCTGTCTGGTGTCCACTGAGACTGGGCTTTTATGGTAAACGGACATGACGCCTAACGGCGTCACTACCAATCATAAAAGCCCATCAGATTGCTCCGTGCCTGAGGCACTTTCGCAATCCGACCCCGCATTCGCATATCGCCCTGCTTCTTTCAGTCGCATGGCTTTTATGCTCATACGGGTTAGCGTCTCTAGTGTCCGTGCAGCCAGGTGCGCAAGCGCCCTGTCTGCCGTCCACTGAGACTGGGCTTTTATGGTAATATTAGGAGGAAGAAATGAAACATTACACAAAAAAAGACATTATCAATCTTGTGGAGGAGGAGGATGTGGAATTTATCCGTCTTCAGTTCACAGATGTATTTGGAACATTAAAGAATCTCGCAATCACATCGAGTCAGCTTGAGAAGGCATTGAATAATAAGATTGTGTTTGACGGAGCTTCGATCGATGGATTTGTGGGGATTGAAGAGTCTGACATGTATCTCCATCCGGACCTCGACACCTTTACGATTTTTCCTTGGCGTCCGCAGCAGGGCAAGGTAGCTCGTCTGATCTGTGATGTCTATCGCTCAAATGGGGAGCCTTTTGAGGGGGATTCCAGATATATTTTGAAAAAAGCAGTACAACAGGCGAACGATATGGGATACGATTTCTATGTAGGACCGGAATGCGAGTTTTTCCTTTATCATATGGACAATGAGGGAAATCCGACGAACGACACGACAGAGAAGGCAAGCTATTTTGAGATCGGACCAGTTGACTTCGGAGAGAATGCAAGGCGTGATATGGTGCTGACGCTGGAGGAGATGGGTTTCGAGATACTCGCCTCTTACCACGAGAAAGCACCGGCACAGCATGAGATCGATTTCCAGCATGACAAAGCTTTGAACACAGCAGATAATATCATGACGTTCAAGCTTGCTGTCAAGACGATCGCCAGACGCCACGGGATTCATGCGACTTTTATGCCAAAGCCGCGCATGGAGCATCACGGTTCAGGGATG
This sequence comes from Robinsoniella sp., assembly GCA_022788205.1. Taxonomy (GTDB): domain Bacteria; phylum Bacillota; class Clostridia; order Lachnospirales; family Lachnospiraceae; genus JAGZHZ01. Next base: position 1,958 of record JALEVQ010000128.1, read on the forward strand.
CACACGCATATGTCTCTGCTCAAGGATGGGAAAAATATTTTTGACGATCCGACAGGAGAGGCAGGTCTCAGCCAGGAAGCATACTATTTTATCGGCGGACTGTTAAAACACTGCAAAGGGATCACAGCGATCGCAAATCCGTTAGTCAACTCGTACAAGAGACTCTCTTCGGGCTACGATGCACCGCGATATATCGCATGGTCGGAAAATAACCGCAGTCCTCTGATCCGAATTCCAGCTGCGAGAGGGATGGCGACACGAATCGAGATGAGAAGCCCTGATCCTTCCGCCAATCCGTATCTGCTTTTGGCAGTCTGCCTGGCAGCAGGGCTTGACGGAATCAAGAACAAGATTTTGCCGCCGAAGCTGGTGCGCGGAAATATTTTTGCGATGACAGAGGAAGAAAGAGCAGAGGAAGGAATCGAGACGATGCCGCTCAGCTTAAAAGATGCGCTGACGGAGATGAAGAAAGATCCTTTGATCCGCGAAACTTTGGGAGATCATATCTTTGAAAAATACCAGGAAGCAAAAGAAAAAGAGTGGGATGAATACACGAATTTTGTGACAAACTGGGAGATCGAACAATATCTGTATAAGATTTGAGTGGTCGTGTGCAAGAGAAAAAAGAAGCTGCACCGGCGTGCAAGGCAATCTGGATGAGACAAAAAGGGAAAGGAGCGATGGGTAGATGGTATCCGCTATTGTAGTATTTTCAAAACTGGAAGATGCAAAGAACATCCGAAATGTTTTGCAGCGTGGAGGATATCCGGTAGCAGCAGTGTGCACAAGCGGAGCCCAGGCTCTTAGTTATGCAGATCAGTTGGGTGAAGGTTTAATAATCTGCGGATATCGGACGAGTGACATGATCTATTCGGATTTGAAGGAATGTCTCCCGCCTGATTTTGAGATGATCCTTGTGGCATCGAAGCAGGTTTTGAGCGATTACAGCGAGGGAGGCGTGATTGCGCTGAGCACGCCTCTGAAGGTCTATGACCTGCTCAACACGGTCGAGATGGTCAGCGTAAATTTTCTGAGAAAAAAGAAAAAGAAGAAAAAAGTCAAGGAACGCACTGAGGAAGAGAAAAAACTTTTAAAAGAGGCAAAAGAACTTTTGATGGAGCGAAATCATATGACGGAGGAGGAAGCTCACCGATATCTGCAAAAATGCAGCATGGACAGCGGCAACAGCCTGGTGGAGACGGCCCAGATGATTTTCAGCCTCAATAAATTTATGGGATAGAGAAGATAGAGTGATTCCGGACAGAATCACCAGAGAAAATAAGACGTCTTAGAGAATCGATAAGATGTCAAAGATAATAGGAGAACCAGAAATGAAATTCACAAAAATGCAGGGAATCGGAAACGATTATGTGTATGTAAACTGTTTTCAGGAGACAGTAAAAAACCCGTCAGAGACGGCAAAAAAAGTCAGTGACCGCCATTTTGGGATCGGCGCAGATGGATTAATTCTGATCAAGCCATCCGAGTGTGCAGACTGCGAGATGGAGATGTACAATGCAGATGGCAGTAAGGGAGCGATGTGTGGAAATGGAATCCGCTGTGTGGCAAAATATGTGTACGATTACGGCATTGCCAAAAAGACAGAGCTGCGCGTCGCCACAGGTGCAGGTGTCAAGACGCTAAAGTTGGAAGTGGAGAATGGAAAAGTCCAGAGCGTAACAGTAGATATGGGGGAACCGATCTTAGACCCGGAGAAGATCCCAGTGCTTTCGGAGAAAAAACAGCTTGTGGATGAGCCGATCGAGATAGGGGGAAAGCAGTACCGCATGACAGCGGTTTCCATGGGAAATCCTCATGCAGTCGTATATCTGGATGAGATCGAGCATCTCCCCCTGGAAGAGATCGGACCTGAATTTGAGTCTCACCCATGTTTCCCGGATCGCGTCAACACAGAGTTCTGCCGCGTTGTGGATGATCAGACGGTGGAGATGCGCGTGTGGGAGAGAGGGTCAGGGGAAACTCTTGCCTGCGGTACAGGTGCCTGCGCAGTGGCGGTTGCATCGATTTTGAATGGATATACGAAGGATCAAGTGACGATTCGGCTGCTGGGGGGAGACCTTCAGATTCGCTGGGATCGCGCGACGAACCATGTCTTTATGACAGGGTCTGCCGCTGTCGTCTTCGACGGCGAGATTGATCTGGAAGATTAAGCGGAAATTTTCGCTTTATCGCATACAGCTGCAGACAAATGCGGCGAAAGAGATATCTTGAGAAGAGATATCGATGACAGAAAGTGGAATAAGGAGAAAGAAAAATGGTGAAAGTAAACGAGAACTTTTTGAAACTGCCGGGCAACTATCTGTTTTCCGAGATTGCAAAGAAAGTAAAAATCTTTCAGGAAAAACACAGAGAAAGCAATCTGATCCGTCTTGGAATCGGGGATGTGACACTTCCGATTGCACCGGCTGTGATTGAGGCAATGCACAAAGCGGTCGATGAGATGGGACAGAAGGAGAGCTTCCACGGATATGCTCCGGACTTGGGTTATGAATTTCTGAGAAACACGATCGCAAAGAAGGTTTATGGGGCACTCGGCTGTGAGATTTTTGCGGATGAGATCTTTGTCTCCGACGGCGCGAAGAGCGATTCCGGAAACATTCAGGAGATCTTTGGTGTGGACAACCGCATTGCAGTGTGCGATCCGGTCTACCCTGTCTACGTTGACACGAATGTCATGGCGGGCAGAGCAGGGGAATATTCCAAAGAGACAGAGCAGTGGAGCAATGTCATCTACCTCCCATGCAGCGCCGAGAACCATTTCGTGCCGGAACTGCCAAAGGAGACACCGGATCTGATTTATTTATGTTTCCCGAACAATCCGACAGGTTCGGCAGTCACGAAGGATCAGCTTCAAGTATGGGTAGACTATGCAAACAAGATGGGTTCTGTGATTATCTATGACGCAGCGTACGAGGCATACATCACAGAGGAAAATGTACCTCACTCAATCTATGAGTGTGAAGGGGCGAGAACATGCGCGATCGAACTGAGATCATTCTCAAAAAATGCTGGATTCACAGGTGTCCGTCTGGGCTACACTGTCATCCCGAAGGATCTCGTGCGCGGAGGCGTAGCACTTCATTCACTGTGGGCGAGACGCCATGGAACAAAGTATAACGGGGCACCGTACATTATTCAGAGAGCCGGTGAGGCAGTCTACACAGACGAAGGACAGGCTCAGGTAAAAGAGCAGATTGCCTATTACATGCGCAATGCAAAGGTCATTTTAGAGGGATTGAAGAGTGCAGGTTTCAGTGCCACAGGCGGTGTCAATGCGCCATACATCTGGTTAAAGACGCCAGGAAGCATGACATCCTGGGAGTTCTTTGATTATCTGCTTGAGAAGGCAAATGTAGTCGGAACACCTGGATCAGGATTCGGACCAGGCGGGGAAGGATACTTCCGACTGACTGCATTTGGAACATATGAAAATACAGTGGAAGCGATTGAGAGAATCAAACGACTGTAGAAAAGATGGGAGAAAAACAGAGGCTTCAGACAAGTGCTGCAGCCTCTGTTTTGTTACAATAACTCGACGCCGGTTTCTTTGGCGAGCTTCATGACCTCATCTGGCCACAGAGAAGCCTGCACTTCTCCAATATGTGCTTTTCTGAGGAAAAACATACAGATACGCGACTGACCGATTCCGCCGCCGATCGTGTAAGGAAGTTCCCGATCAAGGATTGCTTTCTGGAATGGCAGTTCTTTTCGGTCCTCGCAGCCGCTGAGAATGAGCTGTTCCATCAGAGAGTCCTCATCGACGCGAATTCCCATGGAGGAGAGTTCCAGAGCGATGTCGAGGACAGGATAGTACACGATAATGTCACCGTTTAATTTCCAGTCGTCGTAGTCCGGGGCACGTCCGTCGTGTTTCTGTCCGGAGGCAAGCATGCCGCCGATCTGCATGATGAAGACAGCGCCTTTTAACTTGGTGATTTTGTATTCTCTCTCCTTCGGTGTACAGTCAGGGTACATATCCTCCAACTCCTGCGAAGTGATAAAGAAAATATCTTTTGGAAGGATTTCCTCGATATAGTCATACTGAATCGCCATATATTTTTCTGTCTTTTTTAGCGCACTGTAGACTTTGCGCACCACCGATTTGAGGGTGTCTACGTTGCGCTCTTCTTTCTTAATGATTTTTTCCCAATCCCACTGATCAACGTAGATGGAGTGAATATTATCAGTCTGCTCGTCCCTGCGGATTGCACTCATATCCGTGTAGAGACCTTCCCCATAAGAAAAACCATATTTTTTCAGAGCGTAGCGTTTCCATTTAGCGAGCGAGTGAACGATCTCGGCAGGCGCATCGTTCTGCTCCTTGATGCCGAACGATACGGGGCGCTCCACACCGTTTAAGTTGTCATTCAGACCAGACTGCGGTGTGACAAAAAGCGGAGCTGACACACGCAGCAGGTTTAAACTTTCGGAGATTGACTTTTGAAAAAAGTCTTTGACCGTCTTGATGCCGACCTGAGTGTCATGCAGGTTGAGCTGTGACTGATAGCCACTTGGAATACGAAATGTTTCCATGAATGTCATCCTTCCTTCTTCATAAATAATATGCACTCATTATACCAATAAGAAAACTGTTTGCCAAGAAAAAAATCATGGAGTTGTGTGTGACAGTCAGCTAATCTGGCGAAAAAAAGGGAATTATAGGGAAGATAGAAAAATAAGGTTGTATTTATGGAGGACGTTGGATATAATGTCAGTGAGAAAGAAGAGAAACCGGAGAAACACAACATTTTGCCTTTTGGCAGGCAACCGGTGGCGGCGGACAGAGAGTCGGGTGGAGGACCTGTGTCTGCCTGGGGTTTTTACATTGGGAGGAAAAGATGAAGAGGACGATAACAGTGGGAATCGTGGCGGCGATGGCGGTCATGTGTGCCTGCACGCTTGGAGGGTGCAGCAGAGCACAGATTAACAGGCAGATTGCTGAGGCAATCGGGACGACTGGGATGTACGAGAACGATGAGCCGGTGGAGACACCGAAGATGAAATCACAGAGAGAATTGAGAGAGCGAGAGAAGAAAAAAGAAGAGAAGCTTCTCGCAACGCTGGCACAGGCAGATGAGCATGCCGAGCGGCTGGATTACGGGAAGGCAATGGAAATACTGAATTCCATCTCGGAGGAAGAGGCACGCGATGAGAGGGTTGTGCAGGCAAAGGTCAAATATCAGCAGAAAAGGGCAGATGTGGAAGTGTACACCGGGGAAGTGCCGCATATCTTTTTCCATTCGCTGATCGTGGATACCGAGCAGGCTTTTGATGGCGACAATATGGAAGAAGGGTACAATTATTGGATGACAACGACGGAAGAATTCTGGAAGATATTGGAGAACATGTATGAGCGGGGATATGCGCTGGTTGACATCCATGACCTTGTACAGGAGATCGTCGATGAGGAGACGGGGGAAGTCACCCTCATTCAGGATTATCCGACGGTGCCAAAGGGAAAGAAGCCTTTTATTCTGTCACTGGACGATGTCAACTACTATGATTACATGAAAAATGACGGATTTGCGAAGCGCCTGGTTCTGGATGAAAACGGCGAGGTCAAAAATCTGTACATCGATGCGGACGGAAATGAGCTCATCGGGAATTATGACGCGATTCCGCTGCTGGATGAGTTTGTCAGACAGCATCCTGATTTTTCGATCGGAGGCGCAAAAGGGATTGTAGGTGAGACGGGATACGAGGGCGCTTTTGGATATAGGACAAACGAGAAGGATTCCAAGACATATGAGGAAGACTGCAAAACGGTGAAAGCGATTGCAAAGCGCCTGCGCGAGACGGGATGGCAGATTGCAAGCCACAGCTACAGCCATAGTGATTTCAAGGAACTTACAGACAATGAGACGCTGGAGGACATCACATCGTGGAAGCATGAGGTGGAGGAACTTGTCGGGGAGACGGATATTTTTATCTATCCATATGGCTCAGAGGTGGAGTATCCCAGCCAGAAGCTGGAGCTTTTGAAACAAGCTGGATTCCGCTTCTTCTGCGGAGTGTGGGGGACAAAGGAGTTTTTCTATATCAACGGAGATTATGTGCGGCAGAGCCGGAGAAATTTTGACGGCTATAACCTGTACCACAATGGAGAATATCAGAAAGAATTCTTTGACCCGAAGACAATTTTGGACCCGTCAAGACCGGCATTTGAGTGAGAAATAAAAGGAATATCATAAAGAATAGATAAAAGTGTATTTTTGTACAGCTCTAATTTTCCCTCTTTACGAACAGACCATTTTGGTATATACTATGAACTACATATTGTTAAAAAAATTGGAATATGAAAAAATAGATACTAGATATGGTGAAGGAGATTGTTGAGATGTATGTAATCAAGAAAGACGGGACGAGAGAAGAGTTTGACGTAAATAAGATTATTTCTGCGGTGAACAAGTCAGCGGCTCGTATCTTATATAAGTTTTCGGACGACGAGATTCAATATATCTGCACTTTTGCGAAGGAGCGCGCAGAGGCGATGCACAAGGAGGGAATCTCGATCCCTGAGATGCACAACATCGTGGAGGGCGCGCTGGAGCATGTCAACCCGAGTGTGGCGAAGAGCTATCGCGATTACCGCAACTATAAACAGGATTTCATCCACATGATGGATGACGTGTACACGAAGAGCCAGTCGATCCGCTATATTGGAGATAAGAGTAACGCGAACACCGACAGCGCACTGGTGGCGACAAAGAGAAGCCTGATTTTTAATGAGCTGAATAAAAACTTGTACCGTAAATTTTTCATGACGCGCAGCGAGCTGCAGGCGTGCAAGGATGGATATATCTACATCCATGACCAGTCAGCGCGTCTCGACACGATGAACTGCTGTCTGTTCGACATCGCGCATGTCCTGCAGGGCGGATTCGAGATGGGCAATGTCTGGTACAATGAGCCGAAGTCGCTTGACACAGCGTTCGATGTGATGGGAGATATCATCCTGAGCACGGCGGCGCAGCAGTACGGCGGTTTTACCGTCCCGGAAGTGGATAAAGTTCTCGCACCGTATGCCGAGAAGAGCTTTAAGCGCTATATCGAAGAATTTAAGCGTTACGGCAGACCGGAGTGGGAAGGATATGAGGAGCAGGCTGAGCGCTATGCTTACGACAAGCTGAAAAGAGACTTTGAACAGGGATGGCAGGGCATTGAGTACAAGCTGAACACAGTAGGTTCGTCGAGAGGAGATTACCCGTTTGTGACAGTGACACTCGGACTGGGAACTTCAGAGTTTGAGAAAATGGCTTCGATTTCGCTGCTTCAGGTACATAGAAAGGGTCAGGGGAAACCTGGAAACAGAAAACCCGTACTTTTCCCGAAGATTGTATTTCTGTATGACGAGAACATCCACGGGGAGGGAAAGATCAACGAGGATGTCTTCGAGGAAGGAGTAAAGTGCTCCGCAAAGACGATGTATCCAGACTGGCTTTCGATGAGCGGAAAGGGATATATCGCGAGTATGTATAAACAGTACGGAAAAGTGATCAGTCCGATGGGATGCCGTGCCTTTTTGAGCCCATGGTACGAGAGAGGAGGCATGAATCCTGCCGATGACAAGGATGTTCCAGTGTTTGTGGGCAGATTTAACATCGGAGCAGTCAGCCTTCACCTGCCGATGATTCTGGCAAAAGCCAGATCGGAGAGCAGAGATTTCTATGAGGTGCTCGACTATTATCTGGAAATGATCCGAAACTTGCACATTCGCACATATGAGTATCTGGGGGAGATGAAGGCATCGACGAACCCGCTCGCGTACTGTGAGGGAGGATTCTATGGCGGTCATCTGAAACCATCAGAAAAAATCAAGCCTCTGCTGAAGCCGATGACAGCATCTTTCGGGATCACAGCACTCAATGAGCTGCAGGAGCTGTATAATGGCAAGTCGATCGCAGAGGATGGTCAGTTCGCTCTGGAAGTTTTGACATATATCAACAAAAAAGTAAATCAATTTAAGCAGGAGGACGGTCATCTGTATGCGATCTATGGAACACCTGCGGAGAGCCTGTGCGGTCTTCAGGTAGAGCAGTTCAGAAAGAAATACGGGATCGTGGAGAATGTCTCCGACCGCCCTTATGTGAGCAACAGCTTCCACTGCCATGTGACGGAAGATCTGACACCGATCGAGAAGCAAGACCTGGAGGGGAGATTCTGGGAGCTGTGCAATGGAGGAAAGATCCAGTATGTGCGCTATCCGATTGATTACAACATCGAGGCGATCAAGAGCCTGATCAAGAGAGCGATGGCGCTGGGATATTATGAGGGAGTGAATCTGTCGCTGGCGTACTGCGATGACTGTGGTCACCAGGAGCTTGAGATGGATGTATGTCCGGTGTGCGGTTCGAGAAATCTGACGAAGATCGACCGAATGAACGGATATCTCTCCTACAGCCGTGTCCATGGGGATACGAGATTGAATTCGGCAAAAATGGCGGAGATCGCGGAGAGAAAGTCCATGTGAAAGAGCGAATGCGAGAAAGATAACATGAGATATCCACTATGAGAAAATATGAGAAAGTGAAATCATAGTCAGATGGTTAAAAAATTCCGAACCAGATTTCGATCTGGTTCATCCATGAGCAATGTTTTGGTGTATATACGATACGTATCCTATGATCTTTTTGATGCAGAAATTCTGCACGGCTTTCCTGGTTTTTTAAAATGCCTTCCTTTATTACAACATTCACAAGCAGATTGAGACTCCAGTGACTGACCTCATATCCGAATTCCTGCGGATCACGGCAAGCAATCTCAAGGATCTTGATAACAGTGGGCGTCGGCGGTGTTGTCTTGTGTGCGCTTGTGACGGTCTGCGCTTCGATTGCGGCGATGCGGCTGCGTCATGTCTGTTTGCTATAATCGAGTAAAATGGTGTGGAAAGGATGAGAAGATGAAGCGAGAATATGACTATCTGTTGTTTGACCTGGATGGGACATTGACCGATCCGAAGGAGGGGATCACGCGCTGTGTGCAGTATGCACTGAGCAGCTTTGGAATTGAGGAGGGAAATCTGGATGCTTTGTTGTGCTTTATTGGACCGCCTCTGAGGGAATCTTTTCAGAAGTATTATGGCATGAGCGAAGCTGAGGCGGAAGCGGCGACTGAGAAATACCGCGAGCGCTTCTCGACAGTCGGAAAGTTTGAGAACAGAGTTCTGGAAGGCATTCTCCCAATGCTTGAGACCTTGAAAAATGCGGGAAAGACAATGGCACTCTCGACATCGAAACCGTGGGTGTTTGCGGAGCAGATCCTGGAGAAATATGGGCTCGCCCCGTATTTTTCGGTTGTGGTCGGCAGTGAGCTTGACGGGACGAGGGATGCAAAGGATGAGGTCATTCTCGAGACTTTGAGACGGCTGGGACTGGAGAGGGGAACCCAAAAAGCAGTGATGATCGGCGACAGATGGCATGATATCTGTGGGGCAAAGAAATGTGGGATAGATGCGATCGGTGTAGAATTTGGCTATGCGGAGGAAGGAGAGCTTTGGCGCGCCGGAGCTGTGGCGGTTGCAAATACGGTTGAGGAGCTTGAGCAGATGCTGCTGTGTGGGATAGAAGGGTAAAGAAAAGGTGCGAGAGACCACAGCAGAGCAGTTGTCAGAGTGGAACGTTTTGGCACAGAAACAGTGCAAAAAAAGTCAAAAAGAAACGAAGGCTTTACGGAAAGATCTGTATTCAGTATAATAGTCTGGAAGGACGAAGGAGAATGCAGATCTTTTTTTTGTGACAAAAAATTTTTCGGTGTCCAGGATAAGGAGAGTTCTGCTGAGACTTCTATGAATTGAGAAAGAAGATGGAAGAATGTTTGGAGAATGTCATGCCCATCTGATTATGGATGGGGAAAACTATAGGAAAGCAGTGGCGGTTCATGAGAATGGTGTGAGAGAGGATGTGATTCGCAGGTGGCTGGAGATTTATCAGAGAAAGGGAGTTTCTTTTATCCGTGATGGCGGAGATGCGCTTGGGGTGTCTGAGCGGGCGCGGGAGATCGCAAAAGGATATGGGATGGATTATCGAACGCCCATCTTTGCGATTCACAAAGAAGGACATTACGGGAAAATTGTTGGGAGAGGATTTCAGGATCTGAAGGAGTATGCCCTTTTGGTAAAAGAAGTAAAAAGGCACGGAGGGGATTTCATCAAGATCATGCTGACGGGAATTGTCGATTTTCGGACGGTCGGGGTTCTGACAAGCAGTCCGCTTTCGAGAGGAGAAATCCATGAGATGATTCACATCGCACATGAGGAAGGTTTTGCTGTCATGGGGCATGTAAATGGTGATGAGACGGTAAAAATTGCAGCTGAGGAAGGAATCGACAGTGTCGAACATGGAAATTATATCGGTGAGGAGGCGATCGAGGCGATGCGCCAGAATCACACGATCTGGGTGCCGACGGTTGCGACGGTGAAAGATCTGGAGGGAAGCGGTCGGTATGACGATGGAGTGATCAGAGAGATCTATGCGATTCAGAGTGACAGGATAAAAAAGGCATGGGATTTGGGCGTGACCCTTGCCATTGGGAGTGATGCGGGAGCCTACCGTGTCTTCCATGGGGAAGGAATCTGTGATGAGTGGCGCTGCTTTCAGGAGATCATAGGGGAGGAAAAAGAAGAAATGAAAAAGCGTTTACAGGATTCAGAGGAGGAAGTCAGGAAAAGATTTCGCACGTCCTGAGAAATGGAGATGGATGGCAGATGGAAAAAGAGAAATATATGATTTTCGTGGTGGAAGATGATGAAAAACTGCGAAAAACGCTGGAAGATTTTTTACAGGCGACAGGATTTTGTGTGATGACAGCGCAGGATGGGCAGGAAGCGCTGGATGTGTATTTTGCAAATAATCAGAAAATAGATCTGATTCTGTTAGATGGCATGCTGCCGAAGGTGGATGGATATGATGTGCTCAAGCAGATCCGGGAGTATTCCGATGTTCCGATCATTATGCTGACAGCAAGGGAATCCGAGGAAGATCAGCTCAAAGGGCTGGAGAATGGGGCGGATAATTACATCACAAAACCATTTTTGCTGAAAGTGCTGAAGGCACATATGGAAGTTTTGCTAAAGCGAAGCAACCGCAAAAGGAGCGAGAAAATACAGAGAGGAAAGATTCAGATTGAGAAGGAATACCGCAAGGTGTATCTGGACGGGGAGCTGCTTGTGATGACGCCCAAAGAATATGATCTGCTTTTGTATTTTATCGAGAATGAGAATATTGTGCTTTCGAGGGAAGCAATCTTAAATGCAGTGTGGGGGTTTGACTATGACGGTGATATAAGGACGATCGACACACTGGTCAAGCAGTTGAGAAAGAAGATGACAGAGAAGGCGCCGTATATCCAGTCTGTCTACGGTGTGGGATATCGGTTCGAGGTGGAAGATGTTTAAAAAATTGCGCAATAAAGCAGTATTTTCTTTCTGCATTTTTTTGTGTATTGTCGTGGGCGGGACCTATCTTTTTTATTACTTGTTTTCGGAAGAGTTTTATGTGATGAAAAAGAAAAAGGTGATGAATGAGGCGTTTCAGGTTTTAAAGACACTGGATCTGGATGACACCTCTCTGGAGTACCACACATTTTTTCAGAAATATGAGGAAGAGAGCTTCTTTTTGCTGATCTGCGATGAGAAATTTCAGACAGTCTATGTTTCTGGGGGCAAGTCCAAAGAAAGAAGCGAGCGCACCCAGATGCAGAAAAATCAGAAGAGATATGTGATAGATGCAAAGGCGACTGCGAATAGGACAGAGGAGGGGACAAAGATCTGTCTGAGAGGCAAGATTGTGCAGGACGGCGGAACGTATTATGTTTTTATCTATGAAAATACGGGGATTCTTCAAAAAAGTATCAGCTATGTGCAGGATTTTTCGCGCTATGTCCTTCTGGTGTTAGTCATACTGGGCGGGATTTTTGCGTGTTTTGCTGCGGTAAGGATCGCAAAGCCCGTGGAGGAGATGAACCGCATCACGCAAAAGATTGCTGAAAATGATTTTTCGGTCCGCGTCAAAGTTCCGACTTCGGATGATGAGCTTGGATGTCTGGCGCGCAGTATTAATCAGATGGCAGAAAAAATTCAGAGAGACATGAATGAGCTGAACAATTACAATTATCTGCTGATAAAGAAAAACAAGGATATGGCAGAGTTTGAAGATATGAGAAAGGTCTTTGTCACAAAGGTGACACATGAGCTGAAAACGCCGCTCGCTATTATCTCGAGTCAGGTGCAGATGCTCCAGTATGACGAATCGAAAAAGGAGTATTATTGTGAGTCAATCATGGAGGAGATCGATAAGATGAGCCATATGATCAGTCAGCTTTTGAATGATTCGTTCCTGGAAGACCGGCAGAAGCAGACAAAGGTGGAAAGGCGCGACGTCTCAGCGCTGGTACAGTACATGATACCGAAGTATGAGGCGTGGCTTTCGACAAAAAAGATTCGTTTTCTCACGGAGATAGAGAAAGATTGTTATGCGGACATTGACCCGGTGCAGATAGAGCAGGCAATTGGAAATTATATTATGAATGGATATAATCACACGAAATCGGGGGGAACGATGCGGCTGTTGCTCAGAAAAGAGGAGAAAATGCTGTATCTTTCTGTCTACAATGAGGGTGAGAGGATCAGTGAGTCGGAGAGAGAAAAGATCTGGGAAAAGTTTATGCAGCTGGGTACATCTGAGGAGAATGATGGGAGAGTGGGACTTGGGCTTTACATTGTGAGGGATATTGTTCAGGCACACAGCGGACAGTGCGGGGTGGAAAACCGAGAACAAGGGGTGGAATTCTGGATTCGGATTCCAAAAGGTTGAGTTTGTGCAAAAAACGGGATATCGAGAGAGACTGTGCGCAGCAGCCATGAAATGGAATACTGCTGCGCAGACAGTTCTTTCGATATCCCCAGATTATTTGACGAGATCTTTTGCGGTTTGAGCGAAGGTGACGTTGACCAGACTTGCATAGTCAACCTCTGAGTCAAGTTCACCGGCGCTTTTGAGGATTTCTTCAAGGAGAAGGAAACTTTCTTCCTCAAAAATGAGATCTTCTTTCCAGGTATCCTGATCCTTGTAGCGTTTTACAATCGTGACAATGGTCTCAAGATCATTCTCCGGGAATTGGCGCTGGATGACTTCTGCGATCTCTTCCGCTGTGTGGGTGTTGACGTAGTCCATACCTCTCTGGAGAGCGTTGGTGAATTTTTGGATGATCTGAGGATGACTTTCCAGATAGCTGCTCTTGGCACTGTAAGCGGTATAAGGGACATAGCCGGATTCCACACCGCAAGATGCCACGACATATCCGACACCTTCCTGCTCCAAAGCAGTGGCAGCAGGTTCAAATTCTACTGTGAAATCGCCTTTCCCACCAGAGAAAGCAGCAGCTGTGGAGCCAAAGTCGATACTCTGATCGATGGAGAGATCGGAGGAAGGATCGATGCCGTGATTTTTGAGAATATACTCAAAAACCATCTCAGGCATGCCACCTTTTCGACCGCCCAGCACTTCTTTGCCCTTTAAGTCACTCCACTCAAAATCCGGCATTTCTTCGCGGGCAACGATAAAGTTTCCTGCTCTCTGGGTGAGCTGGGCAAAGTTGACAACGTAGTCGTTTGCACCTTGGCTGTAGGCATAGATCGATGTCTCTGCACCCATAAAACCGATATCTGCGTTGCCTGAGAGGACTGCTGTCATAGTTTTGTCGGCACCGTAGCCTGTCACAAGCTCCAGATCAATACCCTCCTCCTCAAAATATCCCAGCTCGATGGCGGCGTACTGAGGGGCATAGAAGATGGAGTGTGCCACTTCATTCAGTGTGACAGGGATCAAATCCTCTTCCGATTCTGCGGCAAGTGCAGTACAATGGGAAAAGAGAAGCGTCAGGGCAAGCAGCGAGATACCAAATGTTTTCTTCATCAAATCATCCATCCTTTCTTGGCGGTGCAATTGTGTGTTTGCACTCGATGGTTTATTGTATGATAAAAAGAAAAAATGGTGATTTGTCTTTTGGCAATTCTTTTTTCATATCTCCAAAAAGAATCAGGACTCTTTGATCTCCAGAATTCCCATCGGGCATGCCTTTGCGCAGATACCGCAGGCGATACATTTGGAAGGAGCATCTTCCTCAGATACTTTGACCATAACGCCCATTGGACAGACTTCCACACATTTTCCACAGTGAACACATTTCTTTTTGTTGATCATATAAGTTCCCTTTGCGTTCTGTGTGATTGCGCCAGCTTCGCAGACTTTTGCACATTTTCCACACTGCAGGCAGAGTGCAGGTTTCGGGGAACCGTCTTCTTTTGCGTTGATGCGGATGCAGGATTTGTCAGGATCAAATACTTTGTAGAATGCGTTGGAGCAAGCGTCCACACATGCCAGACATGCTTTACATGCGTTTTTGTCAGTGATTACTAATTTTTTCATGGTTTATCCTCCGTTGATTTATTTTTTTCTCATTTGGAAACAATTCAGAAAGGAATCTGCCAATTGATGTCAGATCAATCTGAATAGCTATAAAGATTATAGCAAATTATAGGGAAGATTGCCAGAGAAATATTCAGTAATTAAGAGTGACAATCCCAAAATATCTTTCATAATTTTCAAATATTGTTATTTTGCGAAACTTGTGATATGATGGGGATGGAATTTTAGAGCAAAGCAGGAAAGAAGGAAGACAAAGTTGAAGAGTGTATTTGACATTCACACGCATACGCTGGCAAGCGGTCATGCGTACAACACAATTATGGAGATGGCAAAAGAAGCGTCTGAGAAGGGGCTTGAATTGCTGGGAATCACAGAGCATGCACCTGCCATGCCGGGATCCTGCCATAGATTTTACTTTATGAATCTAAAAGTTTTGAAGCGTTTCATGTATGGAATCACGGTCCTTTTCGGCACAGAGGTCAATATTACAAGCTATGAAGGCGATATGGATCTGGAGGATGCACTGCTTGAGAAGATGGATATCGTGATTGCGAGTCTCCACGTCCCATGCCTGAAACCTGGAACAAAGGAGGAAAATACACGAGCTTATCTCAAGGCGATGGAGCATCCGTGTGTCAATATCATCGGTCATCCGGATGACGGGCGTTATCCGATCGACTATGAGGCGCTGGTAAAAGGTGCAAAAGAGCACCATGTGCTGTTAGAGTTAAATAATAATTCACTGAATCCCCAGGGAGGAAGAGTGGACACGGCGCCAAACGATATAGAGATGCTGAAATTGTGCAAGAAATATCAAGTTCCAATTGTGATGAACAGCGATGCACACTGCATCTATGATATCGGAAATCAGTGCTATTCGGAGGCAATTCTAAAAGAGGTTGATTTCCCGGAAGAGCTGATTGTCAACCGTTCGGTGGAAGAACTGAAGAGCTATATCAATTATTACAAAAGACAAAATAAAAGTTAAAATCAGTGAGAAATTCAGCAAGACATTTTTCTGCCCTCTTTTGAGCAGAACAAAAAGTAAAAAGGTAAACTTCTTTACACTGTATCGTTCGTATGATAAAATAGGGACATAGCAGTGAATGGGGCATGGGAGGAAAGAATGAGTAAAAAAATCAGGACCGAAGCAGTAGATAACTTGTTTGAGGCAATTTTGAATCTAAAGAATAAAGAGGAATGCTATCTGTTTTTTGAGGATGTCTGCACTGTCAATGAGCTGCTGTCTTTTTCACAGCGCTTCGAGGTGGCAAAGATGCTGAGAGAGCACAAAACATATCTGGAGATCGCAGAAAAAACAGGGGCATCAACCGCCACCATCAGCCGTGTGAATCGTTCTCTGAATTATGGCAGCGATGGGTATGAGATGGTGTTCAACAGAATGGAAAAAAAAGAGACGGAACAGGATTGACAGAGAGAACGGAACAAAAATGAGTCGGATCAAAACAGGATCCATCATCAAAAATATCGAAAAATTGTCTTTTGGATACAGAAAAAATCTGTAGATTTTGACAGTTTTTCGATATTTTCATTCTGATGAAAGCATACTGTTTTGCGGGATCGTCTGGAGAATCGCGCTGGCAGAAAATTATTTTTTGGGCTTTTTGTCCGCAGGTTTTTCAGAATCGATCAGTTTTTCAATCAGCTGTTTTTTGACATAGACGTCAAAGCTGAGCAGACAGATAAAGGCAAAGCGCTGGAGCATCTCCTGATCTTTTTCCGGTGCCGAGGCAAAGGTGGATGAGGCAATGTTGTGTTTGTCGATCAGATCGGCTTTCAGTTTTTCTACTTCCGCTTTTTCGAGCCGGAAGACTTCGCGGTAGACATCCTCGAGCTTGAAGGAATCGTGTGACTGAAAATACAGCTCGGTGATCGGATTGAGCAATGCCTGAATATCGTTGAAAGAGAGAATGCCCTTAAAATAATAGATAAAAATTAAGAGAAGGACATGCTCCTTCGAATATTTTTTCTTCGTCGGCGGGGGAAGCAGATCATTCTTGGCATAGTTGTTGATCATGGTTTTAGTCAAAATTTTGTCTGTCTCATATCGTTTCGAAGACTGAAGGTTTTCTTCCATAAAGGTCGTGACCTGATCCATGTACAGGTCAATGTTTGGAATTTCTTCAGGCTTAATATAATCAATTCTGGAAATACTATCCAAAATGCTGGATAATGTATCTTGTGTATCAATCTTCATTTCATTCACCTCTTCATTACATTATATAGTTTTTAATACTATATGACAAGAGGTTTTTAAAAAAGAAAGCATAGATTTTTGCGTGACAGAAAGATCACATTACGCTATAATAAAAGTTCTGATGGCATGATAAAAGGAAAGGTGAGAGACATGAGTATATATGACACATTAAATGAAAAACAAAGGGAGGCAGTTTACCACACAGAAGGACCGCTCTTGATTCTGGCTGGAGCTGGATCAGGAAAGACAAGAGTTCTGACGCATCGAATCGCCTATCTGATAGAGGAAAAAAATGTGAATCCGTGGAATATTATGGCGATCACATTCACCAATAAGGCGGCAGGTGAGATGAGAGAGAGGGTGGACAAGCTGGTTGGTTTCGGATCAGAGAGTGTGTGGGTCGCGACATTTCACTCGACGTGTGTCCGCATTCTGAGAAGATATATCGACCGTCTGGGATACGAAAATCATTTTGTCATCTATGACACAGATGATCAGAAGTCTGTGATGAAGGATGTCTGCAAGCGTCTCCAGATTGACACGAAATTATACAAGGAGAAGGCGCTGCTCAGCTCTATTTCTTCCGCAAAAAATGAACTTTTGACGGTGGAAGAGTATGAAAAAACGATCGGTGGAGATTACTATAAGAAGAAAGTTGCACAGGCGTATCGTGAGTATCAAAAACAGTTAAAAACAAACAATGCGCTTGATTTTGATGATCTTCTGATGAAGACAGTGGAGCTTTTTAAAAAGAATCCAGATGTGCTTGAAAGCTATCAGGAGCGTTTTCGCTATATCATGATTGACGAGTATCAGGATACCAACACGGCACAGTTCCAGTTCGTCAGCCTGTTGGCACGAAAATATCAGAATCTGTGTGTCGTAGGTGATGATGACCAGTCTATCTATAAATTCCGGGGTGCGAATATCCAGAATATCTTGAATTTTGAAAAGATTTTTCCGGACACAAGGACGATCAAACTGGAACAGAATTATCGCTCAACACAGAACATTTTGGGCGTTGCAAATGAAGTGATCAAGAACAACGTGGGCAGAAAAGAGAAGACTCTGTGGACAGAGAATGAGCCGGGCGAGAAAGTAAAACAGAAGCAGTTTTTAAACGGATTTGAGGAAGCCGATTATGTGACGGCGTGTGTGAAAAAGAAAGTAGAGTGTGAGCATGTAGCGTACCGCGATTTTGCGATTCTTTACAGGACAAATGCACAGTCTCGTATGTTTGAGGAGAAGTTCTTAAATGCGAATATCCCGTATAAAATCATCGGCGGCGTCAATTTCTATGCCAGAAAAGAGATCAAAGATATTCTGGCGTACTTAAGAACAATCGACAATTCCAGAGATGACCTTGCGATCCGCAGGATCATCAATGTGCCGAGAAGAGGAATCGGCGCGACGACGCTTTCCAGAGTCCAGGAATATGCTCTTGAAAAAGAAATGAGCTTTTATGATGCGCTGCGCTATGCTTCGCAGATTCCGGGGATGGGGCGTGGCTTTACAAAGGTAGAGCCGTTTGTCACATTTATTCAGACGATGAAGACGAAAGCGGAAATCCTGCCTGTGAAAGAACTGATAGAGGAGATCGTTGATCAGACAGGCTATGCGGAGGAATTGCGGGCAGAGCGAACCGACGAGGCGCTTGCAAGACTGGAAAACATCGATGAGCTGATTAATAAGGCGGCAATCTATGATGAGAGTACGGAACATCCAAGTCTGAGCGGATTTTTAGAGGAAGTGTCGCTGGTTGCGGATATTGACAGCCTGGATGATGAGAGCGATTACGTAGTTATGATGACGCTGCACAGTGCGAAGGGACTGGAGTTTCCTTATGTCTATATGGCAGGGATGGAAGAGGGATTGTTCCCAAGTTATATGACGATCATGTCGGAAGATCCGATGGAGATCGAGGAGGAGAGACGTCTGTGTTATGTCGGAATCACGAGAGCCATGAAAGAATTGACTTTGATGAGTGCACAGCAGAGAATGGTACACGGCGAGACACAGTACAGCCGTGCTTCGCGCTTTTTGAAAGAAATGCCGGCTGAGCTGATCGAGGCGAGCAACGACAGAAAACGGACTCAGGTATCGCGAGAACAGAAAGAGGCAGCCAGAAAGAACGCTTATGCACAGGCGAGACAGGCGTTCAAACAGAAAGTTTTCATGCCGAAAGATTTGGAGAAGCAGGAGAAGGGAGAACTCGGCTATTCGGAGGGAGACACAGTGAAACATATCAAGTACGGTGTTGGTATCGTGGAGAAGATTGAAGACGGAGGAAGAGACTACGCTGTCACGGTAAATTTTGAAAAGTCTGGCGTGAAAAAAATGTATGCAGCCTTCGCAAAATTGAAAAAGATGTAGATCCACGCCGGTTTTACAAGAGAGATAAAATTTATTGATTTTTTATAGTAAATTTTATAGTAAAAATCTGGTTTTAGTGTTATACTAAACAAAAGAAAAAGCAGAAAGGAGGATGTGGTCTCCTGTCGCGGCGGATAACGCGAATATTTGACCACAAAACAAGATGAACAGAGTGGAAGAATTGATGGAAGCTTTGAAAAAGAGAGATGAAGAGAAGTGCAAGACAAAAGTTCTTTGGGTTCTCGCAATCATCGGTGCAGTGGCAGCAGTTGCAGGAATTGCATACGCTGTGTATCGTTATTTCACACCGGATTATCTCGAGGACTTCGACGATGATTTTGACGATGATTTCGATGACTATTTTGAGGACGAGGAAGAGCATGCCGAGCCTGTAAAAGAAGCGCAGAACAGTGCAGAGGAAGAGGCACAGGATCAGGAGAGCGCGAAAGAAGACGCAGAATAAAAGTCATGGAGAGCGAAGAGCACAAGCTTGAAAGCAGAGAATGAAACGTGAAAATTAAGAACAAAACATGACAGAGAAAGACAGATGTGCTTGGCGCACCTGTCTTTTTTGACGGATCAGAGAGGAGAAAAACGTGAAAAAAGGGCAGATTTTTGAAGGAACAATTGAGCAGGTGATTTTTCCAAATAAAGGGATCGTGAAGGCAGAAGAGAGAGATGTTGTGGTAAAAAATGGTGTTGCGGGTCAGAAAGTAAAATTTATGGTGCAGAAGGTTCGCAAGGGAAAATGCGAGGGACAGATTCTGGAAATCCTGCAAAAAGCAGACGATGAGATCGAGCCACAGTGCCCTCATTTTGGCATCTGTGGGGGATGTACGTATCAGAATCTTCGCTATGAGGATCAGCTGCAGATGAAAGCACAACAGGTAAAGGCGCTGATGGATGGCGTGTGCGATTCCTACGAATTTGAGGGGATCAAGGGCAGTCCAAGAGAGTTTGCCTACCGCAACAAGATGGAGTTTTCGTTCGGGGATGAATACAAGGACGGACCGCTTGCACTTGGAATGCACAAGCGGGGGAGCTTCTATGACATTGTGACGGTGGATCACTGCCGGATTGTGGAGGAGGATTTCGGGAAAATTTTAAGGTGTGTGCTGGAAGAAGCAAGAAAACTGAACCTGCCTTATTTTCATAAACTGTCTCATCAGGGATATTTCCGCCATCTGTTGGTGCGCAGAGGTGTGAAGTCAGGAGAGATTCTCGTTGATCTTGTCACAAGTACACAAGCTTCGCCGGATTTGACTGCGATGAAGGAGGCATTGCTTTCACTGAAATTAGATGGAACGATCAAGGGGATCCTACATACCGAGAATGACAGTCTTGCCGATGTGATCCAGAATGACCGCACAGAAATTTTGTATGGACAGGACCACTTTGATGAAGAACTTCTGGGATTAAAATTTAAGATCTCGCCGTTTTCGTTTTTCCAGACAAACTCTCTGGGAGCGGAGGTTCTGTATGAGAAGGCAAGAGAGTATGTCGGCACGACAAAAGATAAAGTGATTTTTGATCTCTATAGCGGGACAGGCACGATCGCACAGATGCTGGCACCTGTGGCAAAAAAAGTGATCGGCGTGGAAATCGTGGAAGAAGCCGTGGAGGCGGCAAAAGAAAATGCAAAGAGAAATGGGCTTGGGAACTGCGAATTTATTGCCGGGGATGTGCTCAAAGTGATCGATGAGATCGAGGAAAAGCCGGACCTGATCGTGCTGGACCCTCCACGCGACGGAATCCATCCAAAGGCACTGGAAAAAATCATCGCATATCAAGTGGAACATATGGTGTACATTTCATGCAAACCGACAAGCCTGGCGAGAGATCTGGAAGTACTGCAGGCAAGAGGGTATGAAGTGAAGAAGATTTGCTGCGTCGATCTTTTCCCTTCGACGGTGCATGTGGAGTGCGTGGTTCTGTTGACTAAAGTACATAATTGATAGTGTAAAAATGCTTGAAATATAAGGCTTTTCCGAGGATTTGGAAGTAAATCCAGGTCCTCGGATTTTTTACGTTTTAGGTGCTGCAAAGAGGCAGATTTTTATAGTTGAATAGACAGAAGTATTGATTTGGGGTTGGGTAGATAAAAATATTGAGTTGAAAGAAATAACAATAATCAAGTAGCTACAAAATCTAAATTAGTGAATTGCTCCAAAATAGGGCGTCAAACTATTGACGCCGATAATTGGATATGTTATAATGATATTTGCAATTTTATAGCTATACTAATGCACTGATAGGAGAGTGTGAAGATGATTGATTTAGCTAATTTTAGACTTTGGCTTTTAGATACAACACAATACTCTGAAAGAACAGTAAGTAATATTGTTTCAAGATTTAAAAGAGCAGACGGATTTGTTGCCTGGCATAATGAACCTATTTATCAATTTGAACTTGAGCAGAATGATTTATTTAAAGGGTTGTCATCAACTGTTCGTTCTCAAATAAAAAAGGCAGTTAAGCTTTATTCAGAATATGAAAGTCATCATACATTACCTGTAAGATCTGATCAAACTGGCAGATTAAATGTGTTATCCTTATTTGCGAATATTGGAGTGGCAGAAGCTTATCTTGAAAGCATTGGCTTTGATGTTGTTGTTGCAAATGAATTAATAGAGAGAAGAGCCGCCTTATATTCAAAAATATACCCAAAGACAAAAATGATCTGTGGAGATATTACAAGCAATAATATAAAAACGAAGATTATTGAGTCTTGTAAAGAAAAAGGTATTGATATAATAATGGCCACCCCGCCATGCCAGGGTATGAGTACTGCAGGTCAACAGGATAGCGATGATGTTCGTAATAAATTGATTTGTGAAGTTGTTGAAGTAGTAAAAAAAGTAAAACCTCGATATGTGTTTATTGAGAATGTTCCGTTGTTTTATAATACAGAGATTGAAGTGAATGGAATAAAAACACTTATTCCTGTGTACCTAAAAAAAGAATTGCAAGGTAACTATCATATTAATGAATACACGATTAATACAGAAAACTATTCTGTACCACAGACAAGGGAAAGAGCAATTATCCTAATGACTCTCAAAGGAGAACCTGAATGGGTTCTTCCTGATAAGGATGAGCAGGTGGTAACAATGAGGGACGCAATAGGTGATTTGCCTATTTTGGACCCTTTCGTTAAAGATATTAGTGAGGAAGAGCGTCAGAAAATGTTTCCTTTATACAAAGAGAGAAAGGAACAGGCCTTGATGATTTCTCCATGGCATAAACCACCTGAACATATTAAACGACAGGTTATTGCTATGCAGCATACTGCACCAGGATGCACTGCATTTGATAATCCAGTTTATTTTCCTGTTAAAGAGAATGGAGATCCCGTAAAAGGCTACCATAACACTTATAAGAGACAGAATTGGGATACACCTGCATATACGGTGACTATGGATAATAGAAAGATTTCTTCGCAGAATAATGTCCATCCAGGAAGAGTAGAATACACTAACGAAAAGGGCGAAATTATATACTCCGATGCAAGAACACTTACATTATATGAATTGATGAAAGTGATGAGTTTGCCGGACGATTGGCCTGTGCCTTTGAACACTCCTGAGGCTTTTTTACGAAGAATTATAGGAGAAGGTATTCCGCCTTTATTTGTAAAAAAAGTTTTTGATAAATTGAAAAGAGGAAAAGACTGATGGCGAAATTAAAAGGATTATCGCTATTTGCCAATGTTGGAATTGCCGAAGCTTATATGGAAAGCATAGGAATTGACATAGTGCTGGCGAATGAAATTGATACAGAACGAGCGCGTTTCTATCAAGATGTATATAAGAACGCACACATGGTATGTGGTGATATTACAGACGATAATGTACGAAGAGCCATTGTACAGGAAGCATTAGAGAAGAATGTAGATTTGATAATGGCAACACCACCTTGTCAAGGTATGAGCGAAGCAGGATTGCGTTTGGAGTTTGATCCGAGAAATCGACTGGTATCTTATGCTGTTGATGTAATCAAGCGAGTAAAACCCAAGTTTGTATTTATGGAGAATGTTCCTAAACAGCTAACAACGAAAATTAAATGTGGAGAAGAAATCGTATTGATTCCTGAGTATATCAAACGAGAACTTGGTAAGGATTATTCATTTAATAATCAAACTTTGGTTATGGCTAAAGATTATGGTGTACCACAGCTGAGAGAACGCAATATATTCTTGTTAGTACGAAAAGATATAAAAAATGTAATTTGGGAATTTCCAGAAAAACAAAAAGAAATAACACTACGTGAGGCTATAGGACACCTGCCGTCTTTGGACCCATACTTAAGGGACGGACTTGCAAAAACATTAGAAGTGTTTCCAGAGTATGAAAAGAAGAAAGCGGCGGGATTAGCAGTTTCAAAATGGCATTATCCTCCTACCCATTCGTGGAAACAGGTAGAATGGATGATGCATACTCCAACTGGTAAATCAGCAATATATAACGAAGTTTATTATCCACAGAAAGCTGATGGAACACCCGTTAAGGCGCATCATAATCATTACAGACGATTGAAGTGGGATATGCCGTGCAGAACAATTACACAAAATAATGGTGTGATTTCGTCATTAGCCTGCGTTCATCCAGGAAATGCTTACCAAACTGATACGGGAGAGACGTTATATTCAGATCCGAGAGTGTTGTCCATTTATGAATTATTGATAGTGATGTCCTTGCCACTCGATTGGCCTATTCCTGAATGGGCAAGTGATACGCTTATCAGGAAGGTATTTGGAGAAGGTATTCCTTCAAAATTAGTAAAAGAAATAATGCTGGCTTTATTGGCGCAGCTAACGTAAAGGAGTAGAGTTACTATGGGGAAAATAGTTATGCCAAAGAACAGTGCACTATTAAATGAGATAGAATCTGTTCTAAAGATATATTACGAAGCAAATGATTGGATTCCAAATGATTTATATAAAACAAGATTGAAAGCTTTGATAGGAGATGATCAGTACTCTTCATCATATACAAAAAAAGCACAAATCACATCGTATTTTGGTTTTACTGTATGGCAGGATATTCGTAATCCTCAGTCATTAAGAAGAATTACACCTTCGGGTAAACAAATGTATGAAGCTTTGCAAAAAAACGATACCGAAAAGGTACAAGAAGTACTATTAGAAGCTTTGGAACAGGTAAAGTTTGGTAGAGATAATTACGGATGTCCAGATAGCAATACAGATATCGAACCGCCCACTTTATTCATTAGAGCAATTCTTGATTTAGGGTATTTGACCTATAGAGAATTTGCTTGGCTGTTATGGAAACTGGAAGACCTTGGAGCAAATTATACGGATTCTCTTCAGGAACTTCGCGGATTGCGTAGCCGGGGTCCGATTCAGCTGGGTGATGAAGCAAATAAATATGCAGATTGTAAACCAATTATGATACTTGTTAGATGGGGCTTTTTAGCTGAAGACGAGTCTGCAAATGCAACTAATGGTAAACATATTGTAATTGCAGATGAGGTGCTAAAGAAGTATCAGCCAAGGCTCAGAAATCTAAAGATTTATAATATTGATAAAGATATTATCGATGCTTCATCGTTTGATTTTGGAAATGATAATAATGAAGACGACAATGAAAAGAAATTCCGTGCATGGATGGCTAAGCAGGTAACCGTAAACGGAACTCCTTGTACTGCCAGTATGATAAGCAATAACTGTAGTGCGTTGAAGAAAGTTTGCTCTTTGATGGAAATTGCTGAGTATCCAGACTTAGAAAGTATCTTTGAAATCGTTGATATGGATGTTTTTGTTGAGGTTAAAAATATCATTCAAAGCCATCCTGATTACGAAGAAGTGAATAAAGCTTGTAATAATAGATTTTTAAGCACCGGCTTAAAGTGGTACGAGAAATTTCTTAACGAAATGTTGCAGGATGTTTCTAGTGGAGATTCCAGCGAGCAGGATGAAAAGGAAGAAATTGATTTAGAAGCAATAAGATTGTCTACTGGAGAAAATGTCCTTCTTTACGGTGTTCCTGGTTCTGGTAAGAGTTGGACTATTGAGCATGAGTATTGTAAGCCTGGCAGTGTCATAGAAAGACTGGTATTTCATCCTGACTATACTTACTCAGATTTCATTGGTCAGATTCTTCCTGCAGTTGCAGAAGACGGACAGGTAAGCTATAAGTTTACACCAGGACCATTTACGAACATTCTTCGTGAGTCTTATCATAATCCTGGTACAGAATACATCCTCATTATCGAAGAAATTAATCGTGGTAATGCACCGGCTATCTTTGGTGAGGTATTCCAGTTGCTTGACCGTAAGGTTGAAATCCGTGATATCGATGATGATGGATTCCCTGTTGGCACAAGTGAGTATGGCATCACAAATATGAATATCGCTGAAGAGATGTATGGTAAAGAC
>JALEVQ010000042.1 GCA_022788205.1 Robinsoniella sp.
AACATCCAAACGTTTTTGCAATTATTTCCTTTTGCTTTTTATTCGGATAAATCCTATACTTATAAGCCTTTTCCACTGACCTCACCTCACTTTCTTTTCTGATTTTGAATATATTTTCTAGTATGTCAATTCATCTCATAACTAAAGTCACGGGTGTTCTTGACATATATTATAAATCTTACACTCCTCTTTCTGTGAACTGTGAAGAATAAGGCACTCCCCTGCCTCATCGACTGCAAATTCTCTCGGGATCGGAACGCCTTCGAGCTGTCTTCGCCATTGTTCTCCTCCCAGAACAACCGGTGTGTCCGCCAGGCTAGAGATACTCCCCTGCATCTCCTCTCTTTTTTGTGGCAATGTTTTGTCCTTTCTTGCAAAATTGATCTTGTCTGGGTCCACTTCAGCGATCATGCATATTGCAAGAAACATCAACGTCAGACGCCCACTGACAATCCCTTCCTGACGGAGTGCTTCCTGTATGCTCCTGATCTTAGAGGGCACTTCCGCGTTTTCCAGCTCACACCTGACTGCACTGGCATTTTCTTCCGTGTCTTGCTCAAGACACTTTCTTTGCCCTATCCCGAAATCCTCCCCTGATGTCAGCTCCATCTGCCTCATGAGCACTTCCTCGTACTGCTCCCAGGAAGCTTCACTCTCCACTTCGATGTCCTCTTCCCAAAGCTGTCTCCACATTTCCTTTGTCAAGTATTCTGCACGCTCATATCCACCTTCAGGAGATGGGATCAGAAAAGGCAGAGGCACACAATGTACCTCTGCGAAAGAACAAAACTCCTCCAACTGCCGATAGGCTTGCCAGGGATCAAAATATTTTTTCAGATCCATCCAATTTAAAGTCGTATGCCCTCTCATTTTTAACATCATCTTTTCCCCGTCAGTCGATCGTCACGATCTCCTCTTCCTCTTCCGAAATCGTCCCATCTGCCAGATCTCTCACTCTTGCGATGACTGTATGGATATCATCCACTGCCTTCTTGTACCCTGAAACAATACTTGGAATCACATGCTCTTTCACGAACTCAGCAACTGCACGCAATCCTTTTACAACTGCTGCCGCTGCGATACCGATGATTTTGACCGTACCTTTGACTATTTTCTCGCTCGTCTTAAACCAGCCTTTGCTGGATTTATAAACCGCAGCTCCAACGACCACGGCAAGCATCAACATCGTCGGCAAGAACAGGACAAGTCCAAACAGTGAACTAGCTAATTTAATCCCCACAACACTGACCGTCAGCGCCAGCTTTAAGATCACCACAACGCCCAGAATTTTCAGCAAAGCTTCTGCGACATCCACTGCCATCTTTCCAAGCCCTACCTGCTCCATGATTTTGCTCTGCTCCACTGCTGCTGCGACCGCCAGAGCAACCTGATCGATTGTCATATCTGCCGGCATCTCTTTCCATTTTCCATTCTTGATCTTGACATAAGCGATCATCGTCAAAATCCCTTCATATTCCATCTCATTTGCACCCATCTGGATGACGATCTTTCCAACTCCCTGTTCCTCAAGCATTTCCAGCGCATCTGCCTGCCGGAGCAGCGCATGCAGCATAATTCCAGAATTTGAGAGTGCTGACAACGCCTTTGCTCTCAATTCCTGTTCCAACTCTTCTGTCACTTCTTCTTCGCTGAAAGTTCTATACTCCACTTCCTGCATCAGTCTCTCGATATCAAAACTGCGCGCACCGTGTTCTGCACTCAGCTGATTGTTCAGGGCTGTGACTGCAGTGTAGAGCTCCAGCCAGATACTGCAGCACTCTGCCACACTCTTTTCTTCTGTGATTTTCTCGCAGAAATCATCCATGCAGTCCCCAATATTTTCTCTGGCACGGGCATACTCCTGGTTAAAATCAGCCAGTGTCTCCAGCGCCTCATCTGCCATCAAAAGCCCCATTTTTCTCGTCTTATATTCCATACCGTCAACATAAATCTGAGCCATCACCTCACGCGCCGTGGTTCCTTCACCGATCTTTGCCACCGCTTTTTCTGCTTCCTGTTCCATCATCTTTAAATGTTCTTTTGTAAAATGTAACATTATCTTTACCCCCTATCTTTTGATCAAGCGGACATTCGTTATCCCCTTCGCTGTCTCCTCGTCTTTTCGACATTTTTATTTTACTCCCTTTTGTGCCCTGTTTTCTCTCATACCGTGTGACATTTTCTCAATAAATGTTCGGAAATGGATGTTCTGCATCTTTCCCATATTCTTCCAGTATCTCATAAACTTCTTCAATTTCATAACACTGTATGTCGATCAAAGCCATGATAATCCTGTCCCGCGGGTCGGAATCTGTCAGGCTGTTTGACGCCTTATTCATCAATTCATCCGCTTCTCTTCGATTCAGTTTGAGGGCAATGATTAATTTTAACAGAGTCTCCTTTTTGGGAACCGTCTTGTTCCACCGGATATTACTCCATGTATTTTTATCAATCATTGCATAAGTATAAAACCCAGCTTCATCCAGTTTTCCATTTTTTTTAACAAAATATGGATTTCGCATGCGCTCTATCCATCTGCAGATCATCTCATACAGACTTTCCCCCATAGGATGGTTTTTGAGCGCATCCTCCAGAGCATCTCGATACTTGAAAACCATATTTGGCGTGCTCGGATAAATTTTCTCCACCTGATATTTCGTGTTCAGGCGTTCTTCCACCTGAAGAATCTTGTTCGTTTTTTCTCCCATGCTCTCACCTCTTCTTACCGTCGCTGTCTTTGAGCGCAAAAATAAGATTCTTTTTTACAGCATAGCATATTTTTTTCTACAGATAAACCCAAACCTTCATCAGCCACTATGGTTTTCTTCTTCCTTCAATTCCGGCAGCCCCGCTACACTTGTCAGCAAAGAGACAATCCCCGCCAGCAGCGATGCTGACACAAGTCAGCTGTCTTTTTCTCTGGACTGATTACTCACCAATTTTCCATTTTTATTGCAATTTTAAAAATTAGCAGATTACATTATTAATATTTTATGCTATAATTGAATTATGATTTAAAAACTTTTCTTTATTTCTGGAAATGATCCCAAAATAAGCTGTGTTCATTACCCAGAAAATAAAGCGGACATTTTACATCCGCTTTTTCTCTCAATCTATATTTTGTTATAAAATTTAGGAGGTATTGCTATGATTTCTTATGAGCCATTCAAAAAACTTACAAAGACCGATATTAAAGTTTTGTCTATTTTATGGTCTGCTCCAGAACCATTGACCGCTTCACAGATGGCCAGTGAAGACCCTAGCTTTTCCATAAACACGGTACAGGCGACTATCAGAAAGCTTTTGTCTAATAATTATATCGAAGTTTCCAATATTGTCTACAGCGGAACTGTCCTTGCCAGAACTTATAAACCGACGCTCTTACAAAAAGACTTTGCTCTCGCCAAGCTTACTTATGAATATCATCGCATTGAAAACGCATTATCTATCGCTGATTTTATAACAGCATTGCTTCAGTCAGAGTCCGATTCAGATAGACTGCGCCAGGACATCAAAGAAATCAGACAACTTTTAGAGCAGTACGAAAGCCATTTGTGAGCTGTTCTCAAATAAAAAAGATGGCACTGTCTTTATCAGGTATCTTTCCGTATTTCTTGGAAAAACATTTTTTTACCTTTATGTAAAAATGATACAGAAATACAGAAGGATACCGTCCATCTCATCAGTCCATCCTTGCATCCACTTATTCGATTCTCATCATACGATATCCCACACCTACATGCGTCTGAATATACTGCACAGATTCTGAATTCTTTTCCAATTTTCTGCGCAATGTCGCCATAAAGACTCTCAGAGAAGCCACATCATTGTCCCAGCTGTGTCCCCAGATATTTTGTGTGATAAATGTATGCGTCAACACTTTTCCCACATTTTTTGACAGCAGGCACAACAATTTATATTCAATCGGTGTCAAGTGGAGTTCCTCATCTTCCAGATAGGCACATCCCGCCGAATAATCGACTTTCAATTTTCCATTTACAAACACCGACGACGCCATCGGTTCCACTTGACTCATCGCCAGCCTTCTCTCCGTCACGCGAAGTCTCGCCAAAAGTTCTTCCACCGAAAAAGGTTTCGTCAGATAATCGTCCGCGCCCGCATCGAGGGCTTCTACCTTGTCCATATCTTCACTTCTCGCGCTGATTACAATGATCGGAACATTCGACCATGTCCGGATTTTTCGGATCACTTCTATCCCATCCATATCCGGCAGCCCCAGATCCAACAAAATAATATCCGGGTTGTGGGATGAAGCTTCCAGCACAGCTGTCTCTGCGTTCATTGCCGTCAAATATCGGTAATCGTGCGCCTTCAGCGTCGTTATCATCAAATTTTGTACCGGTCTGTCATCCTCCACAATCAAAATCAATGTCTTATTCATAAATATTTACCTCCTCTATCGGCAGAGAAAACGTAAAGACTGCCCCATGCGGAACATTATCTGAAACTTCCAGTTCTCCCCCGTGCGCTGTGACGATCGCCCTGCAAAGGGACAAGCCTAAACCTAAGCTTCGCCTGCTGTCTGCAATACTTTTTGCTCCACTGTAAAACATCTCAAATATCAGCGGTTTCATTTCATCCGGAATCCCCGGTCCGTTGTCTGCAATGCGCACCAGCGCCCTGCCCTGCTGCTTCTGTGTTGTGATCACAATCTCTGACCCTTTTTGCGTATACTTGATCGCATTGTCTACAATATTAATGATCACTTGCATAATCATTCTCGCATCCACCCTCACAAGCAGGAACTCCTCCGATGTCTCAAAAGAAATTTTATGTTCCGTTTTTTTTCTGCTGATATGCGGCAGCGCTTCGGTGATCACCTCATCCAAAAGTTCCGTCGACAGGCGAATATTCAATTTTCCCTCTTCGATTCTCGTCACAGAGAGCAAATTTTCTACCAGATTGATCAGCCACATGGAGTCATCATAAATATCAGAATACAGCTGCCTCTTTGTCTCAGCATCAAACCGCTCTCCATTTGTCAGCAGATTGCTGGCATTTCCAGAGATCGATGTCAACGGTGTGCGCAGATCATGAGAAATAGAGCGAAGCAAATTCGCTCTCAGCTGCTCCTTTTGCGCAATCAATGCCGCCGCTGCTTTCTCCCGCGCATTCTTCTCATTTTCCAATGCCAGCGCACACTCTCCGAGAATCGACAGTAAGATACTGTTCTCAAAAGAGTCCAGCTGCTTTTCCCTGATGGCAATTCCAACCACTCCATAGACCTCATCACTTGTCCGTATCGAAAGATAAAGACATCTTGCATCCGAAAAAGTATCGGTCGTTGCACCTGCATGTTTGTTGTTCTTTAATACCCACAAAGCAACTTCTTTTTCATTGGTCAGCATCTCATCGCTGCCCGCTGTCTCCCCGACTGCCGCAAAAAATCGGGGTTCCGACAGTGATTCCTTTTCTGCAAGATAAATCACCATATCTCTGTTTAGCAGTTTGATCAGCTGTGTGGCTGTCACTGCGATAATCTCGTCTCTCTCCTTCACACCCTCCAGGAGCTGGTTCGTGTCGAACAAGATTTTTGTGCGGTATGCCGCCTGCGCTGCCTGTCTTGCCTGTCTCTTCAGCCGGATCGCCAGTGACCCTGTCAGGAAAGCAGCTACAAACATCGTGATAAACGTAACCGGATAATCCTTTTCATAGGCCAGCAACGTGTAGCGCGGCTCTGTAAAGAGAAAGTTGAACACAAAGACACTCACCACCGAGGAGATCAGACTATAGATCTGGTGCGTTGTACTCACCGATATGATCAACACCCCCAGA
The DNA here is from genome assembly GCA_022788205.1 of Robinsoniella sp. Lineage (GTDB taxonomy): Bacteria > Bacillota > Clostridia > Lachnospirales > Lachnospiraceae > JAGZHZ01. Next base: position 5,797 of record JALEVQ010000042.1, read on the forward strand.
ATATATACCATGATAATATTCGATTCACTCAGCCCCAGCCTCCAAAAGAAAAAACCTATCACTGATGCAAGGACGATCATTCCAATGCTTCTCATGACATCCCTGACATTGAGCAAAGGTTCTTGTTTTCTTTTTACCTTATTTGCCCTGTACGCCATCTCTGAACTGCTGTCTGGAATAATGTGGATATCCAGATTTGGAGCCTGTGCGATCAGCTTTTCTGTCAATGTCGGTTTTCCGAATGCAAACTTTCTTGTCGCCGTGCTCCGCCCGATCACGATCTTCGAAACGCCTGATAATCTGGCAAATTCTGCGATCTGGAATGGGACATCCTCCCCGTAAACGGTCTCTATTTTTGCGCCGAGCTGCTGCGCCAGACGCATGTTATTTCTCAGCCTTTTCTTGTCCTCCTCATCCATCACGGCAAAATCAGCACTCTCCACATACAGTGCAGTGAAAGTGCCCCGAAATGCCTTTGCCATGCGTGCCGCCGTGCGGATGATCTTCATATTAGACGGCGCAGGAGAGAGACAGACTAAAATATGTTCATCTGTGTGATACTCGCCGCCATCTTTCATCCGCGCTGCCTCTGACAGTGCATTCAGACGCTCCGCGCACCTTCGCAGAGCAATCTCTCTGAGAGCCGCCAGATTTTTTACCTGAAAAAACTTCTCCGTCTCCCCTTTTTCTGACCTTCCCTGAGAATCATCTCCAGACTGAAGCCTTTCCAGCAATTCCTGTGGTTCTATATCCACCAACTCTACCTGCGAAGCATTGTCAAACACAAAGTCAGGGATACGCTCCCTGACCATACTTCCGGTGATGGAGGAAACGATGTCATTCAGGCTTTCTATGTCCTGCACATTCACCGTCGTGTAGACATCGATCCCGGCTTTCACCAATTCCTCCACATCCTGATATCGTTTTGCATGCCTGCATCCTTCCGCATTTGTATGTGCGAGCTCATCTACCAAAACCAGCTCCGGCTTTCTTTTGATCGCCGCATCCAGATTAAATTCTTTTCGCGTGATGCCATGGCAATCCAGGAACAGATTTGGTATCTGTTCCAGGTCACGCAGCAACTGTTCCGTCTGCGGTCTGGCATGCGGCTCCACATATCCCGCCACGACATCGATCCCTCTCTGTTTTGCCGCGTGAGCTGCCTGCAGCATCGCATACGTTTTTCCCACTCCTGCTGCATAGCCAAAAAATATTTTTAAATGTCCCCTTTTTTTCCCATACTTCTCTGCATCAGCCTCAAAGGAAAGCTGTCTTTGACGATGTTCTTCCATATGACCTCCCATCAGCTTCGAAAAAGCAATTGACTCTGCCTTTCTGTGATATGTCTTTCATTCCACAAAACATACATCATCATCCTCTGATGTTCAATTGGCTCAATCTTTAAGCCTGTCAACGGCTCTTCCAAAGAAGCGGGGACAAAAAAGCTTTGTTTTTTTCCGTAAAGGCTGTTGATGTTCCCATCCATCTCTTCCATCAAAAGAACGATATCCACACTCTCATTCTCTATCATTTTCTGGATATCGTCTCTTCCTCCTGTATAAAAACAAAAGGATGTCTCCCTAAATTCTTCCGCCATTTTGTCCAGCGCCTCACAGACAGAAGTCAGCATAATGGGATTTTCACAGGCAATCTTGATCACGTTTTCTTTGCCCTCTGATATATGTTTTTGCACAACGCAGCTTTCTGCCAAAAAAAGATCCACTTTTTTCATAACTCCAAAACCTGCGATTCCGACGATGATAAATACTAGTATCAGCACAATCGATTCCATTATACCACCCCCATTTCATTTCTTCTATATGTGAAAACATTTCTGTATATCTCTGTGTTTTCCGAGAACAAGCAGCGCTTCTCCCTCCGTGAGATAAGTCTCTGGGGTGATGGTGAGCTCCAATTTTCCATTTCTCTTTAACGCCATAATATTGATATTATACTTCTGACGGATATTAATCTCACCGACACTTCTGCCGACCCAGCCCTGCGGAACTGCCACTTCAAAGATTGCATAGTCATGATCCAACTCTATATAGTCAAAGATATGGTCTGAACTATACCGAATTGCCGTCCATGTTGCCAGCTGTTTTTCCGGATATACGATCTCATCGGCACCATTGCGAAGCAAAAATTTCGCCTGCACATCTCTCGCCGCTCTTGAGACCACCATCTTTGCTCCCAACTCTTTGAGCAGAGAAGTCGTCTCCAAGGAACTCTGAAAATCATTTCCGATGGCAACAATACACACGTCATAGTTTCCCACTCCCAAAGACCGCAGAAACGCCTCATTCATGCTGTCCCCGATCTGTGCATTCGTCACATAAGGCAGCACATCCTCTACTCGTTCTTCCCTCTTGTCAATCGCCATCACTTCATGCTTCAATTCATGCAGCTTCACAGCAATATTTTTCCCGAATCTTCCCAATCCGATCAGTAAAATGGATTTCATCATGATACCTCCCTTTCTCTTTAGCCGACTGTAATTTTCTCTTTCGGAAGTTTCGACACCTTTCGATGTGTCCCGGAAAATGCCGCAAACACTAACGTCAGACATCCCACTCTGCCCAAAAACATCAGTAAAATCAAGACCATTCTCGATATTGTCCCCAGCTGCGGTGTGATCCCCAGCGTCAGCCCGACTGTTCCAATCGCAGATGCCGTCTCAAACAGGCAAGTGAGCATCGGCAGTCCTTCTATGGAGCTGATCAAGATTCCCCCCGTCAAAAATAACGTCAGATACATCAACAGAATCGTAGAAGCATATTTGACAATACTCTCCTCGATCCTCCGTCCAAAACACTCGGTGTCTTCCCTTCTCAAAAACACTGCAACCAGTGTCATAAACAGAACGGCAATCGTCGTGGTCTTCATGCCTCCCGCTGTAGATCCGGGCGAACCACCGATCATCATTAAAATGATAATGACGGTCTGACCCGCCTCACTAAACTTTGTCAGATCGATCGTATTAAATCCTGCCGTCCTCGGCGTGACCGCCTGAAACAGGGATGCCCAGATTCTCTCCCACAGCGTCATTCCATCCCAAGCTTCTCGCCCAAATTCTCCAAAGAAGAAAAATAAAAATGGCAGGCTGATACAAAGTGTCGTCATGATCAGGATCACCTTACTCTGCATACGATATTTCCGGATATGCATCCCTTTGCACTTGATATCATCCCATGTGAGAAATCCAATTCCTCCTGTGATAATCAGCCCTATGATCACCGCATTGATGATTCCATTTGACGCATATCCTGTCAGTGACGAGAAAGGTTGCGTGATTCCCATCAGATCAAACCCTGCATTGCAGAATGCAGATATCGCGTGAAACACTGCATACCATATCCCCTTACCTGGTCCAAAATCTTTCACAAAGACAGGCATCATCAGAAGCGCACCGATCAGTTCAATCAACACTGTAGCTTTCACGATAAACCCTGTCAGCCGGACAATGCCGCCCACACTTGGGGCTGCGATCGCCTCCTGCATCGTACTCCTCTGCATCAGACCAATCTTCCTGCCGGAAATAAATGCCGCCGATACAGCGATAGTGACAACGCCCATTCCACCTATCTGGATGAGCAGCAGAATGACTGCCTGACCAAATCCAGACCAGTACGTCGCCGTGTCATGCACAACAAGTCCCGTGACACATGTCGCTGAAGTTGCCGTAAACAGCGCATCCAAAAAAGAAGTTGCTTTGCCGCTTTGCGCCGAGACAGGCAGCATCAGCAAAATACTCCCCACCAATATGACAGCCAAAAAGCCTACCGTAATCACCTGAAAAGACGTCAATCTCTTTTTTTTGTAGAACCAATACTTCATCCCTGCACCTGCTTCTTTATAAGTCTTTCTCTTTATAAGTCTTTATGGTATCTTAATAATCCCTTTTTATTATCCCTTCTTTTATTTAAAGTTTGTATAAGAATCTTTCACATCACATTAAGATCGTATAAAGATCTATAAAGTTATCCCCAACATTTTGATCTCTATTCCTCCGGCACACCAAAAAGTGACGCTTTACACAAAAAATAAGGCGTATTCTCAACAGATTCTCATCCAAAACATGCCATCGTTTTGAATCAGAATCCGATGAAAATACGCCGTTTTTCTCTCACATTTCTTGTGCTAATGTCTGAAGAATCATGATATGATATTCTTCATCTTTGATGATACGCGCCAACACTGCGCAGATCTCTTCGTCGTCGATCTTTTTCATATGCATCCTGTATTGATTGATCGCCGCTTTCTCTGCCTCTATGTCGGCTGCCATCATCTTTTTTACATGATCAGGAATATTCAGATATTCGGGAGTCCATATTTTCTGTCTTCCGTTTTGCTGTTTCGCCGTGAAGTTGATATTTCCGCCCAGCAAAAAGATCATTTCTCCCAATTTCTGCAGATGGATCATCTCTGCCATCGCAATTCCCAGAATCGTTTTTGCCACACTGCACTGTTCACAGGACAAGCGATTTTCGTTGTTGATATACTGTGTGATTGCTGTCATCTCAGACACCGCGCCGCAATAATCGATGCTGAGTAGATTCGCATAGGTCTGATTTTTTTCTCTCACTCTCACAGAGGGATAGGGCAAATCCATCATGATCGGCTTCACTCCGGCAAAGCTGCATGTCTGAATCAGAGCACTCTCTTTCTTTTCCATATCTTAGACTCTTCTCCCATAGATCTTTCTAGAACAGTATATGAAAATCCGACCGTGATGTGACGTCTTTTGCCCTTGCTCTTCTGTCTGTTTATCTGTTGTGCTCCATCCACTCTACTGCAAAATCCACCAGTTCTCTCTGCCTCATCAAGGTGATGCTTCCATTTCCAAGCTCCGTCTTCCACACTGTCTTTTGCTGTTCAAATGCCTCTCCGATCTCCTTAAAATCTTTTCCGTCCACATACAGTGTCTCATACGTCTTCCACACCCTTTTCCCATCGACCAAGATCGCACTGCTTTCCTTCTCCAGATGCTTTCCGGGATATTCTGCCCTTGCGTCCGCTAGGTGAAGCGATGTATTTTTGTCGTACCCCACACCGATCAGCAATACATATCCATCCAACTCATACAGTTTTCCGATCGGTGATCCGTCTCCAAAAATATTGGACAGATCGTGATCTTTCGTCAGATAATCTGCGTATTTTCCATATGCCGCCACCGACCGTGCAGGGTGATCGCTTCTCTTTGCGCCCGGCCAGCTTCGGAACATTTCTGCAACCGCGCCCATCGTATTGGTCGGAGTAATTTCTTTGACATATGCCGGCCAGTTGTCGCGGATCGCCTGCCACCACTCTCTTGGCTCCTCCCAGTGGACACCTGATTCTGGATCTAAATTTTTCCATGACTGTGTCGGCATCATGATCGTTCCTTCCTCTCCTACACTCTCCAGCAACGATTCAATCACCGTCTGCGCACCTCCGCACACAAATCCCAGACTGCCCAGGGAAGTATGCACCATGATTGACTGTCCCTGTCTTACGCCAACCCTCTCGAAAGCTTCTTTGATGTCTTTTTTTAACACTAATTTTCTCTCCATTTTCATTGTCTCCTCTCTAATCTTTGATACCTGTCTGAACGTGACGCCCCAACTATGTTACAGCACATCAACAATACCGGGAAAAAGATTGCGGCAAGCAGACCATTTTGCAGATCTCCTCCGCACATTTCTGACACATATCCAACCACAGCCGGACCCGTTCCGCATCCCAGATCCCCTGCGAGTGCGAGCAGCGCAAACATCGCCGTCCCTCCATTTCTCAGTGTCTTCGCCGCTATGCTGAATGTCCCCGGCCACATGATTCCCACAGAAAGCCCGCACAGTGCACACCCAAACAGCCCAAAGAAAGGATTTGCCTTGACCGTTGCAATCGCATAGCTGATGATGCACAACACACTGCTGATATTCATAAAGGTCTCTAGCTTTATAGAAGCCCCAAACTTTCCATACATCGCCCGCGCAAGCCCCATCATCACTGCAAAGCTGCACGGTCCCGCCAGATCCCCTACCGTCTTTGAGACGTGCAGAGAGCTCTCTGCAAATGCCGACGCCCACTGGCTCATTCCCTGCTCAGAAGCCCCCGCACACACCATCATGACAAACAACTGCCAGAATACTTTATTCTTAAACAGTTCTCCCACAGTCGCTCCCTTTCCTTCCTCCACCAACATTGGAATGGGAACTCTGCTGAAATATAATGCATTGCCAAGAGGGATCACTGCCCAGATACATGCCATGACTCCCCAGTTTTCCAGCCCAAAGACTGCAAAGAATGCTGTGCTGCACACAACAACCAGCACATGTCCCCAACAATAAAAAGAATGCAGAAGACTCATGGCAGTCTCTTTTTCTTCCGTCGGACATGCCTCCACAATCGGGCTCACCAGCACTTCAAGCAGCCCACCTCCGACAGCGTAGATCACGACTGCAGCCAGAATACCGGTAAATGCGTTTGGAAAGAACATCGGGAAAAAATAAAGTCCTGCCAGCCCCACTGCTGCCATCAGGTGCGCTCCCACCATACAGATGCGGTATCCGATCTTATCCACAAACAGAGAACTGGCAAAATCCACCAGCAACTGTACTCCAAAATTGATCGAAACCAGCGCTGCGAGCTGACTGAGCGATACCTGAAATCTTGACTGAAAGGTCAGGAACAAAAGCGGTGCAAAATTGTTTACGATTGCCTGCGTGATATATCCGATATAACAGGCATAGATGGTATGATCATAGCGATCTTTGTTTCTTTTCATATAGAACTCCCTTTCAAATAACTTCACTTTTATTTTTTATCATACTTAAACATCCTGTTTTTTGCAATAGGTTAAACGTATAACCCCATCCAAAAATCCATCCATATATTTGTGAACTATTCCCTATACCTGATTTTTATTTTTTCTGAGTTCTTTTTCGTAAATTCCATAAAAAATAGTGCAAAAAGAAAAAGGACAAAACGCCTCCCTTCGTTTCGTCCCTTTTCCTTTTTTGCGGCAGTCCCTGCCGTTCTCTATATAAAAAATACTTCTTTTTTCTTTTATTTTTCTTCCATCACGCTCATATAAGCCGGACGTATAATTTTATCTGTGCAGATCAGTTCTTCAATGCGGTGCGCACTCCACCCTACAATTCTGGCGACCGCAAAGATTGCCGTGTACAATTCTCTCGGTATTCCAAGCATGTCATAGACAAATCCACTGTAAAAATCGACATTCGGGCTGACACCTTTGAAGATATGGCGTTTCTCTGCAATCAGAATCGGTGCTAGCTCCTCAATATTCTCATACAGTGCTAAATCTCTCTGTCTTCCTTTTTCCTCCGCCAACTGCTTCACATGATATTTGAAGACTCTTTCTCTTGGGTCGGACAGAGAATATACAGCATGCCCCATCCCGTAAATCAGCCCTTTTTTGTCAAATGCCTGCTTGTCAATAATCTTAGACAGGTATGCGGCGATCTCTTCTTTATCAGCGTAGTCCTTCACATTTGCCCGAATGTTATCCATCATCTCCATGACCTTGATATTTGCGCCGCCATGTTTCGGTCCTTTCAGCGAGCACATCGCCGCAGCCATCGTGGAATACGTATCGGAACCTGAGGAAGTCACCACTCTCGTCGTAAAGGTTGAGTTGTTTCCTCCGCCGTGTTCCATATGAAGAATCAGTGCCGTGTCGAGAACTTTAGCCTCAACCGGTGTATATTTTTTATCCGGTCTCATCATCATGAGCAGATTTTCCGCTGTGGAAAGCTCTGGGTCTGGATTGTGTATAAACATACTCTGATTTTTTTCATAGTGATTATATGCATTGTATCCATACACTGCAAGGAGAGGGAATTCACTGATGAGCTGAATACATTGGCGAAGAGAGTTGCTCACACTGATATCTTTCGCATTTTTATCGTAGGAGGCAAGCGTCAGAATGCTTCTCGTCATCGAATTCATGATATCTTCCGAAGGTGCCTTCATGATCACATCCCTTGTAAAATTTGTCGGAAGCGTCCGGCATCTCCCGATAATCTCTCGAAATTCTGCCTCTTTGTCTGATGATGGCAATTCTCCCATCAGGAGCAGGTAGGCGATTCGCTCAAATCCCAGCTCGTTTTCCCCCAGAGCATGGATCAGATCCTCCACCCTGTATCCTCTGTACCACAATTGTCCGTCACACGGGATCTTCTTTCCCCCTTCGATCTGCGTGGAGACAATCTTTGAGATTTTTGTCAGTCCTGTCAGCACTCCATTTCCCTTCTCGTCGCGCAGCCCCCTGTTTACCCCATACTCATCGTACAGACGCTGATCAATACTGTCATTTTTCCGGCAGACGTCTTCCTCTTGCTTTGTGTAACTATCCATCAATTCCATCAATTCTGTCATCTCCGCCTGTCGCCTCCATTTCTTCTACCTCGCTGCTCATCACGGTATCCAACTGTTTCATCAGCTGAAGCAAATCAATCATATTCTTCTTGCCAAACTTCTCGATCACTCTGCCATAATATTCTTTTAAAACAGTTTCCTGCTCACTGAGCAGTTTCTGCCCTGCTTCCGTGATGGTGACATACGTCCCTTCACTTCCGTTTCCATCATGAGACCAGCAGAGCAAACCTCGATCTTGCAGTTCTCCGACCATCTTCGAAGTCTGACGAATGGTCAGCTGCATTTTTTCTGATAATTCTTTTAAGTAAGTTCTGCCTGAATAAATCGACGAATGCTCTCCCGCATGTGCAATCATATTCAAGGCTATATATTCCGGGATCGTCATTTTTCCAAAAAATTCACGAATTTTCCCTCTTCCCATCAGATAATGGCGATACGTCAATTCATTGGAAAGTTCTCCGACTTCATTTTTTTCCAGCATCTCATGTTGATCTGACATTGTGATCCTCTCCTTTCACCACATTCTTTCCTTTTTTATATGATAATTGGGGGCAGCCACAGAAAAGCTGCTCCCAATTTTTTCTGTTCTGATCTGTGTGCGATTTTAATAATCCATATCCGGGTTCGCCAGCATCGCCGGAGCTGGCTCTTTGATATCTGCCACGGCTGCCTCTGTTGTCAGAAGCGTTGCTGCCACACTCACTGCATTTGTCAGTGCATTCTTGGTCACTTTTACTGGATCGATGATGCCTTTTTTTACCATATCGACATACTCTTCGCCGACTGCATCAAATCCAATACCTACTTCGCTCTCTTTTACTTTGTTCACAATCACTGCGCCTTCCAGACCGGCATTGCTTACAATCGCATACAGAGGAGCTTCCAGTGCCTTTGCGACAATTCCGGCGCCTGTCTTCTCGTCGCCCTCCAGCGAAGCAGCGAACTCATTCACCTTCTTCTGTGCGTGGATATAGGCAGATCCGCCGCCACTGATGATACCCTCTGCCACAGCAGCCTTCGTGGCATTCATCGCATCCTCCATGCGGTATTTCGCTTCCTTCATCTCAGTCTCTGTCGCTGCTCCGACACGGATAACAGCGACACCGCCGCCAAGTTTCGCGATACGATCCATCAGTTTATCTTTGTCATAATCGGAGGTTGTCTCTGCCATCTGTCTCTTGAGACTGGCAATTCTCTCCTCGATCTCTTTCTTCTCCCCGGCTCCTGCCACAATTGTCGTATTGTCTTTTGTGACTTTTACCGACTTTGCACGTCCGAGCATTTCCATCGTGGTGTCTTTCAGCTGAAGTCCAAGATCCTCCATGATCACCTGTCCTCCAGTCAGCACTGCGATATCCTGAAGCATCTCTTTTCTGCTATCCCCATATCCCGGTGCCTTGACAGCGACAACCTTCAGAGTTCCTCTGAGTCGGTTGACAATCAGGGTAGTCAATGCCTCGCCTTCCACATCATCTGCAACAATCAGCAGTTCTTTTCCTGCTCTCATCACATTTTCCAAAATTGGAAGCAGATCCTGAATGCTGGAAATTTTCTTATCTGTCATGAGAATGTATGGATGATCCATATTTGCGACCATTTTCTCTTTATCATCGCACATATATCCGGAGAGATATCCATTGTCGAACTGCATTCCTTCCACCACATCAATCTCTGTCTTCATCGTTTTTGACTCTTCGATGGTGATGACTCCGTTCTCGCCAACTTTCTCCATCGCATCTGCGATCATCTCACCTACTTCTTCATTTCCAGCTGAGATCGCAGCAACTTTTGCGATGTGCTCTTTCCCTGTAACCGGCTGACTCATCTCTTCCAGAGCATCCACTGCGGCATCACAAGCCTTCTTCATTCCTTTTCTCAGCACAATCGGGTTTGCACCTGCTGCAATGTTCTTCATTCCCTCATTGACAAGTGCCTGTGCAAGGATTGTCGCTGTGGTCGTTCCATCCCCTGCAATATCGTTTGTCTTTGTCGCCACTTCCTTGACCAGCTGTGCCCCCATATTTTCATAGCGGTCTTCCAGCTCAATCTCTTTTGCGATGGTGACGCCATCATTGATGATCATCGGTGTCCCGTAAGATTGATCCAGAACTACGTTTCTGCCTTTTGGTCCGATCGTCACCTTCACGGTGTCAGCAAGCTTATTGACACCCTCCTCCATCTTTTTTCTCACATCAATATCAAAACAAATATCCTTTGCCATAATCTCGTTCCTTCTTTCTGTTTTATCTATCTATATTGAAATAAGCGCTCTCGTCATTGAAAAATCAAAGCCACTTATGATGTACTCAAAAATTATTCTACAATCGCTATGATATCGCTCTGGCTGACAATCACATATTCCTGATCATCCATCTTGATCTCTGTCCCGGCGTATTTTGTGTAAATGACCTTATCGCCCTCTTTGACCTGCATCTCATCATCGTCTTTTCCAGGACCAACTGCGATGACAATCGCCTCCTGTGGTTTTTCTTTGGCACTGTCTGGCAGGATAATTCCAGATGGTGTCTTCTCCTCTGCTTCCTGATGCTGCAAAACAACTCGGTTTCCCAATGGTCTTAATTTCATAAAAATAACCTGCCTTTCTCTTTTTGTCAGCACTTCTCTTGATCGAGTGCTAACGGTTTTGTAAAAAATAGATTACTCCTCTCGAAGTAATTGTTTTAATTTTAAACTATTTATTTTTAAAGTATTATAACACCTGATTTCTATTTGTCAATAGGATTTATACTTTTTTTATAATTTTGTTTGCCTTTTTTTCCCGGACGAATTCTTCCTGAACGCTCTTATGCAGATTGCGAAATTTCTGTGAAATTTTGCCTCATCCATTGACTTTCCCTTTTCTTTTACTTATAATATATTTACTCTTTGCACTGCATACCAAGCTACAGTACAAACTGAACAGACCAGAGCCCCTGCTCGGAGTCGGGTCGCGCAAGTGACAGTGGAATTTTTCACCCACGGGACAGTAAGCTACTTTACCGGTTTCGTGGGTGTTTTTTTATCATTCTTTGTTCTCTCACGAAAGCAAGTGCCATAGAGTTATCTGAAATCTTTTTTGGAGGTAACTATTATGGAAAGGAAAACAAATCAAACACACGGCGATTTCGAAAAAGTCGCCACAAAGGTATCCATGGTCAGTATCATTGGAAACCTTCTTCTCTCTATCTTCAAGGCACTCGCCGGTATCTTGTCACATTCAGGTGCCATGGTCAGCGACGCCGTACACTCTGCTTCCGATGTATTCAGCAGTATCATTGTCATCATCGGCGTCAAAATTTCTTCTAAAGACTCTGATATCGATCACCCATACGGTCACGAACGGTTTGAATGTGTCGCCGCGATCGTCCTTGCAGTTGTCCTCTTTATCACCGGACTGTTCATCGGGATCGGAGCTTTTGAAGATATCATCGGAGGGCACTATGAAGATTTAGTCGTTCCCGGCATCTTATCTCTGATCGCTGCACTCGTCTCCATCGTCACCAAAGAAGCAATGTACTGGTATACAAGAGCCTATGCCAAGAAATATGATTCCGGTGCACTGATGGCAGATGCCTGGCATCATCGCAGTGACGCCCTCTCTTCTATCGGAGCTTTCATCGGAATCGCCGGGGCCAGAATGGGCTTTCCTGTCCTCGAGCCGGTCGCCAGCTTCGTGATCTGTCTTTTTATTGTCAAAGCAGCGTATGACATCTTCAAAGATGCCATCGACAAAATGGTCGATCACTCCTGTGACCAGGAAACAGAAAATGCTCTGCGCGAATGTGCCTCCAGACAAGAGGGGGTTATCCGTGTCGATATGCTCCACACCCGCGTATTCGGCAATAAAATTTATGTGGACATTGAAATCTGCGCAGACGGAGAACAGACTCTCGCCCAGGGACATCTCATTGCCGAACAGGTCCACGATGCCATTGAGCAGCAATTTTCCAAAGTAAAACATATCATGGTTCATGTCAACCCAGACAAAACCGCATAGTTCTTGAATTCACGCCGCCTGCAAGTCGGCGGAGTTTTAAAAGAAATACCACAAAAAATGGAGCGGCTGCTCCGCAGATGATTTTTTGATGTCTCATCTGCGGAGTATCCGCTCCGTTCTCATTCAGCGCACAGTATCATGTGAGTCCATGCAGATACTATGGCATCCTTTGATAACGATATTATTTATTCAGAGCTTCCTCTGCGTCTTTGCTGCCAAGGCTCACTGCCAACTCATAATAAGCTTTTGACTGCTCTTCATCTTTCTCTACATAGATGCCCTCTTCATAAACTTTTCCAAGCATGTAAGCGCCCCATGCGTAATCGTTCTTGTTATGTGCCTGTACGTCAACCAGCCACTGATACATTGCGATTGCTTCTTCTGGATTCTGCTCAACGCCGTTTCCGTTGTACAGACAATCTGCATACAGATGTGTACATGTGAAATCTTTTGCGTCAGCGCCCATCTTGTAATATTCAGCTGCTTTTGTCTGGTCAGCTTCTACGCCATATTCACCCTTTGCATACATATCACCAAGGAATTTATATGCTTTGTTGTAGCCCAGCTCGATCGATTTCTCGAAGCACTCAATCGCTTTGTCGATGTCACGCTCTACCACGTCTTCACTGACAACAAGACCGCCCAGTCCAGGGATATTTCCGCCTGAATAGATCAGACCCCAGTAATAATATGCCATAGCATTGTCACGCTCTGTCGCAAGTTCCATCAGTTTGAGAGCTTCCTCATTGTTGTCTTCTCCCTCTGCCATCGGAACTTTATCAGCGAAATACCATGCTGCCATCTCAACTAAAGCATTGTCGCATCCGCGTGCCAGTGCCTCATGCATAAATGTGATACCAGTAGCGAAATCTTCTTTTTCACGATACAGCAGTGCTGCTGCGTAAAGCTGCTCACCTGTCAGTTTGTCTGAATACGTTACAGTCTCCAGAGGTGTCACTGCCGGCTCTGTCGGCTCTTCTGCGTCAACCTTCCACAGATACTCATCGAAGAATTTGATCAGCTCGATTCTCCAGCCTGGATATCCATGTCCGTAAGGAATACCGTTTACAATCTTGAATGGCAGTCCTGCCTGAGCCATATTGTAAACACTTAAATATGCACCTTTCAGTTCTGGCAGATCCAGATTCCATCCTGCATTGTCATACAGAGAGATACCAATCATGACTACGTCATCTTTCAGTTCTTCTCTTGTATAGTCGATATCGCACATACTCTGAGCAGGCTCTGCACCACTCAGTGGGATGTAATATTTGTAATCTTCATTGTGGTTGAAGTAAGCAACCCAAGTCTGTGTTCCACCGTTTGAGCATCCGCCGATAGCATGTTTCTCTTTGTCTGTAGAGACATTGTAGTTCTCCTCCATGTATGGAAGCAACTGCTGTGAAATAAAATCATCCAAAGCAACACGGTCATAATCATGTTTCATGTTCTGTCCATCTGTTCTGTCGAAATCGTTCATACTCGGTGTCACAACGATGGTTGGCTCCATGCGACCTTCTGCGATCATGTTGTCAAGGATCTCAACCAATCCTGAGTTAAACCATGCTGGCTCGCTCTCTCCGCCGCCGTGTACCATAACCAGAATCGGATATCCTTCTTCTCTGTCTGGGTCAAAGCCATTTGGCAGATAGATTCCATAATTTGACTCTTTTCCTGTGAAATCTCCCTGCTGAATGGTAGTCTTCTCAAAGAATACCTCTCCGCCTTCTCCCTCAGCTACCGGGCAAAGCTCATCTACACGGTCTGTGTTCGCCTGTTTTTCGGAATCCCACGGAACAAAGATATAGGAAGTAAAGTAAGTGTGAGCAGAAAGCTGATATGGATCTTTCTCTACATCACTCAGCGCTGGCTTGTTTGACTGGTCATAGGACATATAGCATCCTGTTGTGTCATTGGCATCTGCGTCCACATCTCCGCCGATATAGAAGCGATATTTATATCCGCCTGTTGGAAGCGGAACAACCAGTGACCACAGTCCATTCTCGCCTTTTTCCATATCGTAGTACGGTGCTGTGTGTGTTCCAAACCATAAGGTGTAGCCATCCTGCCACTCCCATGGAGAAGCATACTCACCAGTCCAGATCGTTGAGGAAGCAGGATCTGAGAATCCCCACTCTCCATATAGACGAACACGCTGTGCCTCATTTTCTGTTCCGAAATCAGGATCTGTGAAACAGAATTTTACAGAATATCCCGTTGCTGAATTTTCATCTTTAAATACGGTCGTCTCTGTGATTGCCTCAAGCTCTTCCTGAGTATAGGATTTACACTGTGCTGCTCCTGCTGGTTCATCCGCCTCCACTGCTTCCTGAACCTGTGCTGTGTTCTCTGCAGCCTGAGTCATCACACTGCCGCTCATCATAACTCCTGCACTCAGAGCTACTACTGCCATTTTTGGAATAAAACGTCTTTTCATTGTTCGTTATCCCCCTTCTTTATCTTTTACTTTTTTACTTTTTTCTTTCAGGCGCCTTTATGAAAATTTAATGATCATGGCATAAATATAGCAGAAACAAAGGGAAAAGTGAACAAATCAGCAAGCCGAGTTTTTGACTTCGACCGTCGTTTTTCTCAAAAAAAAGCTATTTTTATGTATCATTTTACGAATATCTGGAAAAAAAGTAAAAAAATCGGGTTCTGGCTGTAAATTTCCGGCAGATATTTTTTCAGAAACGCTCAGTCCGCTTTTTTTCGCAAAGGTAATGGGCCGTTCCCTCTTCAGGATAAAGAAATTCACTGAATTTCTCAGGACCAATCTCCAGCAAACGCTCCGTTTCGGCTCTTGTCAGCAAAACCACCTGTAAACAAACGATCTCTTTCAACAATCCTAACTTGCAGCGCAAGAAAGATACCTCTTCTATTATTTGCGGCATTTCGATGAAAGCACAAACCATATCGCTTCCTTCCTCTTCGCCCCACTCAACGCTGTGTCCACAGGTAATATGACATTGAGACTCAATAGGATACCATGCAACGCTCAGCAACGTTTTATAATACCATCCGACAACATTCTGATCATGCAGATTCTCGGAAGGGTCAATAAACATCATGTACTCGTTGCGGTTTCCAATGGTATTGGGAGAACTCGGCATCCGCTGACTGCTTGCCCCCATCGTCACCAATTTCCAAAAGGGATATTTTTCGTTCGGCTCATAGACCAAAACATCAATGTGGGGAGTCCTGTCATCTGTTGGGTGTATCACAAGGCAGTCTCCCTGTTTGAAATGCTTATCGCAATGGCTCATAAACCGATCCATTTCTCCAAGTTTCAACTCTCTATGTCGCATTTTTCATCACCTCTTTTAATTTTCATCCTCAACTTCATCGATGCGCCCTTCTTCTTCGTACTCCTCGTAGCAATTCATCATCACTTCACAGTCACAATAGCCACCCATATCTTCCAATTCCTTCAAAATGACCTCATGCTGTTCTTGGGGAATGTTCTCCACAAGCCATTGCTTGGTAAATCTACGCGAATGGTCGCAGCCATTTTCTTCCAGTTTGGCATCCACATAATCAAAAAGAGAGCCCGCTTGCTCCCGATTTAATAAATACATAATTCCTTCCTCCTGTTTGCTTTCTTTGAACAACGTTCAATCCTTCCGACTGCTGCATCATGAAATGCAAATGACAAGGACAAGTTACCCTCTCGTCGGGTCATACACAAGAACGTGCGTCACCGCGCCGACCAATTTCCCGTCCTGAATGATGGGACTGCCGCTCACGAGTGATTGTCATTAGGGACAACATTTTTATTGCATGCAATTCATTATCACACTGATCATCATTTCTTTTTCTTCAGGTCTTGATTCAGCAATCATTATCGTAAGGGCAACCAATGTTGAATCCTCTATCTTCTTTTTCCCGTCTACAAACAACGCATTATTCTTATCCAGAAAATACAAAAACATGGTTGCTGCAATTCTTTTATTTCCATCAAAAAAACTATGATTCTTCGTTACAAAGTATAAAAGATTGGCTGCCTTTTCTTCCAGTGATTCATAAATATCCACTCCACCGAAAGACTGATAAATATTGCCGATACTGCCTTTAAAGGAGTCATCCTTCTCTTTACCGAACAGATCTGATTCATCACCAAAGCGCATACTCTGAATCACCTCCATACATTCTTCATATTGAAGAACATATGTTGCTTCATTTCCCTTCGGGCGAGTCATATTCTGATGATCGTAGGAATCCAGCAAATCGAGTGCATTGCTATACTTTTCAATTACAGAAAGCACCTGTTTGCTGTCCAGTTCATTCTCCGTCCTTTTCATAATCCGTATCACTTCTCCCAGCTGTTTGATACGATTATCATTCACCGCATAACCTTTCAATATGTACTGTTTCAATACGGAATTTGCCCAGCGGCGAAACTCCACACCACGTTTTGATTTCACACGATAACCAACGGAAATGATTACATCGAGGCTGTAAAAGGCTACTGGTTTATCTGAATTTGGAATTTGCAAAAAATGCAAATTGCTTTTTTCTTCTACTTCATCTTCTTTAAACACATTTCTGATA
>JALEVQ010000109.1 GCA_022788205.1 Robinsoniella sp.
TGTGATCTACATGGGCGGCGCAGTTGATATTCCTGGAAACTCCAGTTCAGCAGCAGAGTTCAACTGGTATTATGATCCGGAAGGAATCAAGATTTGTCTGAACTCTCCGTGGAAAATGCAGCTGGATGTTCCGAATGATATCGCAGAAGCAGTATTCTACACAAAAGAAATTTATGACCGTATCGCTGAAAAAGAAGGCAATGAGATTTCAAAGTTGATCGTGGAAGGTCAGGCAAGCAGATATGAGACAAATCCAGATGCATCCAGCTATGTATGGGATTCTATCACAGCAGCTGTATGGCTGAAGCCAGAGATCGCAACAGATATTCAGGAACGCTACTTAGATGTAGATACTTCCTATGGACCAGACTATGGACGAGCAGTGAGCTGGTGGACATCACGTAACCGTGACGTGGCAGAAGGAACAGGAATGCCTTACGGTGTACAGAAATGTAATATTCTCTTCGATATTGACAGAGAAGCATTCTGGGATTTCTATGTTGATATCTTGACAACAGTAGTGGAATAAACAATCAAACAGCACCTATATGATCTGACAGAGTCTTGACTGTTGACGACCGAAACGTGTCAGGACTCTGGCGAATCATTTTGAAATAGACATAGAAAACAGGAAATAAGAAGGGAGAGTTTTTTTATGAAGAAAAGGTTATTATCGATGGTAGTTGCCACAGGTATGGCAGGAACACTGTTCACACCTGCAACCGCTTTTGCAGCGCTGGAAGATTACAGTATTGTGACAACAGCAGAGGAAAACAAAGTTATTCTTGACTGCGATATGGGATACCTCGGAGACGATGCGTACTGTATGTTCATCCTTGCCCAGGCAGACGCAGCAGGATGGATTGATTTACTGGGTGTTACCTCTGTAGGCGGAAATGAGATCTGTGCAGTGGGCGTTAATGCTATCCTGAATCAGCTCGATATCATCGGACGTTCTGATATTCCAGTATATATCGGAACTGATATTCCGATCATGGGATTCCGTGATCTGGCAGAGGATCAGCCTCTGACTGGTGGATTCCAGTGGACAGGCGGATATCGTCAGCTTGCAAATTATGTTTCTCCAGAAAATTATCACAATCTGGGAGAACTGTACAATGAGTCTTGGGGATATTCCGAGTCAGAGCCTCAGATGGATATAAACGCAGCAGAATTCATGATTCAGCAGGTTCATGAGTATCCTGGACAGGTAACGATCTTCGCAATCGGTGCCTGCACAAACGTAGCACTTGCATGTATGATGGATCCGACCTTCGCTGAGAACACAGCAGGTATCATTTACATGGGCGGCGCAATCGATGTTCCTGGAAACGCAAACGTATGTGGTGAGTTCAACTGGTTCTATGATCCAGAATCTGTTCAGATCTGTCTGAATAATGACTTCCCATATCAGATCGTTGTTCCGCATGACATTGCATCCAAAGTTCCGCTGGAAAAAGACGTATTCGATATGATGGCAGAG
Source organism: Robinsoniella sp. (assembly GCA_022788205.1). Classification (GTDB taxonomy): domain Bacteria; phylum Bacillota; class Clostridia; order Lachnospirales; family Lachnospiraceae; genus JAGZHZ01. Next base: position 1,484 of record JALEVQ010000109.1, read on the forward strand.
AAAAACAACACAGCTATCACACAGCTGTTCATGGATCGCGTATATGACAGCTATATTGAAAATCCAACACAGAGCCATTATTGCTGGGATGCTATCACAGCAGGTATCTTCCTTTGCCCAGATCTGATCACAGAGACAGAAAACCGTGATCTTGCAATCGACTGCAACAGCTCAGGATACAGCTACGCAAATGCTGCAACATGGGCAACTGGCAAAGGTCCTTACAAGTCAAAGAACGTTCAGATCGTATTCAACATCGACAGAGATGAATTCTGGACATTCGTTACAGATCTCTACGGAACACAGTTTTAACAGACCGCGGTAAGTGGGGAATAGGAGGTACGCAATGAAGAAAGTTATGGCGATGCTTGCAATGGCTTCCATGTTGATGGGCTCATGCTGTACAATGGCTGCGGAGACAAAACCAGCAGCAGTTGAGGCAGAAGAGACGAAGGAAGACCGCAACTATAATCCTGAATCAGGTACAGGCTGGCTTTGCGCAGAAATCAACGGCGAACCTGTAGAGCTCGAATTTAAGAGCTGCACAAAAGGCATGACAGGGACAACTTATAGTTTCGAGAGCAAAGAGTATACAATGGCAATTGTCTTCAACAAAGCATTGAAGGTAGACGAGGAGATGGAAGGCAATGCGATTACTCAGATCGAGGTAATCAGCTCAGTCAGCTCAAGTGCTGGATACTATTTCTCCAAAAAAACTTCTAAAACAGATGTGGAGAGCACAGTAAAACTGGTTCAGAAGACAGACGAAGGATTGATTCAGGGAGAATTCACTGCAACTGTATTGACAGCAGAGCGCTATGTAGGCGATTCCAAGCCAGGTATTCTTCCTGAACTGGAGATCACAGCCGGAGAATTCTGCTTCTGCGAATAAAAAGATCGATCAATCAGTATAGTTACAAATTAACATAGCTACAACAGACATAGTTACAAGATGAAGGAAGGAACGCTGCAGCAGGGAGGATGGCTCATCGATCCGGCAGTGTCCCTTCCAAATGGGGAAAAGGGTTTAAAAAATTTAAGCATAATTTCAATGTGGTTTTTAGATATGAAGAAAGCGCCAAAATTCATATTTGTTGGGGACTGAACCACAATGAGATCAATCAATAAAGAAAGAAGGTATATGATATGAAAAAAGTGTTATCTACAATTATGGCGGCTGGCATGGCTTGCGCAACATTGATGGCTCCTATGACTTCCTTTGCAGCATTAGAGGACTACAACATTGTGACAAACGCAGAAGACAATAAAGTGATCTTCGATACCGATATGGGATATTTCGGAGATGATACTTATGCATTGTTCATGCTTCTGCAGGCAGATGCATTGGGATACATTGATTTGCTGGGTGTAACATCCGTTGGAGCAAACGTTACGATCGCTGAAGGAACAACTGCAATTCTGAATCAGCTTGAGGCTGTTGGAAGAGAAGATATCCCGGTTTACATGGGAACTGATATCCCGATCATGGGACTTCATGATGATGCTACCATCGCAGCAAACGGACTGAAACGCATCAAGAGTATGGACAAAGTTCTGAAATATGGCAATACCATTTCTTATGATAATCTGGGCGATCTGCTGAATGAGACATGGGGATACAGCTCACTGAAACCACAGGAAGACAAAGCTTGGGAGTTCATGATCGAGCAGGTTAAAGAAAACCCAGGAAAAGTTACGATCATCGCTGTTGGAGCATGTACAAACGTAGCACAGGCAATCATGAACGATCCGACTTTCGCTGAGAACACAGCTGGTATCTATTACATGGGCGGAGCAATCGATGTTCCTGGAAATGATACTCCATGTGCAGAGCGTAACTGGTATTATGATCCGGAAGCTGTAGAGATCTGTCTGCAGGCTAACTTCCCGGTTCAGGTAGTGGTTCCGCATGATATCTCCTACAATCAGGTTCTGACAAAAGAGCTGGTTGAGAAATTGATGGACGGAGATACGGCTTACAACAAGCTGGTTGAAGAGTATGCATACCCGAAATTTGTTGAGGATCCAGAGCGTCGTCAGAGACTGTGGGATGCACAGGTTCCAGGTATCTTCCTTTGCCCAGATCTGATTTCCAAAACTGATGTCCGTGATATCGCAATGGAGACCAACATGGGATATACCTATGGTGAGTCTGTTGCTTGGGCAGAGGGAACAGGTCCTTCTACCTCCACCACATGTCAGGTTGTATACGATGTAGACGGAGAAGCTTACTGGAACTTCGTTGCTGATCTGTACAGTGCAAAGACAGAATAAATAGATCTTAGAATTTTACCAAACCAGAATTACTAGATTGAACTTAAGATTTAGAGAGTGAAAAAAGAGGATCCGCTTGTGCCACGTCTCCCTCCTAACATGACACGAAGTGAAAAAGTGATTCGACAGAAGATGGAATCAAATAGATCCGCTTAACAGAGACCCCAAGAGAAAAAATCCACCCCATTCAGGAATGTGAGAATGGGGTGGATTTTTTACTTAGATGTGGTGGATAACTGTGCCAAATAATGTTTATGGAAGATTATCTGCAAAACAGTTCTTTCAAAAATTACATCTCCAGCTCAAATACAGGGATTTCATCTAATGGTGCGTCAACGGTGTACCACTGACCGCCTTCGTATGTCTCACCTGTGAAGAAATGTTTCCAGGTTCCTGCCGGGAGGTAGACATCCCATGTGGTTGCACCTTGTTCTGTGACTGGGCATACGAGATATTTGTCGCCGAACATATACTGAGTCTCTGCTTTTCGTGCCTCGAGGTCATCTGGATATTCGTATGCCATAGAGCGGAGCATTGGATATCCGGTGTCGGATGCTTTCTGAGCGTTCTCGATGATGTACTCCTGAAGCTCATAGTGAATGTCGTTGAACTTTTTGAAGATATCGATGATCGTGTCGTCGTTGTAGCGCTCAGCGAGATTCCAAGGCATTCTGGTGCGGCTCAGAGCCGTATTTGTTGAATTTCTGCCCTCAGAATGCAACTGAATTGCAGGTGAGAAGGCAACCTGTGCCATCGCTCTCAAATATAATTCTTTGTATTCATATCCTGGCAGATCTCCGCCGAAGCCAGACATATCAGGCGTGTTGAACGGTACGTTGGAGATGGCAAGGTTCAGCTGTGCATTGAGCACTGCGCGGAATTCTTCCCAGGTTGGCTTCTGGTCGCCCATCCACATCCAAGGATGCTGGTTCATATTGCGCCCGGCAGCCCGGCTGAACATGACAGCATCGCCGTCTGTCAGTTCGTTCGCGATGTCGTACAGGGTCTGTGCATAGAGATCTGGGTAAGCATTGCGAAGTTCATCTCCTCTGCGACCATCAAATGCAACGGCATCGCGTCCCCAGAGGAATTCGCCGCCGTCTGTCTTGAAGCCGCTGATTCCGATCTCGGTGAAGAGATATCCCATCTTGCCCTTCAGCCATTCTTTTGTCATTGGGTTGGTGAAATCGAGAATCATGTTGTTGGTGAACCAGTCATTTGGCTGACGGTAAGGTGTGCCGTCTTCATTCATGATCACCATTTTGTTTTCGATGAGGTATTCGATATCAGCACTCATCTGCGGGTTGGTGGTATTTCCGTTTTCATCTAATTTTGGTTCTTTGATGGAAGGAACCATCCAGAGGATGAAATGACCGCCGTTTTCTTTGATCTTTTCCACTAAAGCGACAGGATCTGTCCAGCGATCGCCCCAGATGAAATCGGAGACACTGAAATAGTAGTCACCTTCGTGTGGCTCATAGGTAGAGTCGCTGAAGAGATAGAAGTTATTCTTCCAGCCTTCTGTGATGATCGCGCTGTACTGGATGCCGTACTGTGCGGCTTTTGCCATGACATCTTCAATTTCAGCAGTTGAACGCCATTCATTTGCACACAGCCAGGTGCCGAAGGACCAGTCAGGCGGCATGACGGCGTGACCGCCCACATTTGCATACTGTTCAGAAATCTGTTCATTGTCGCCTAGGAAGATGTGCAGATCTGTCTGATTTTCCTGTCTGGAGGACACAAGATCAATGATCTGGATGCCATCATTTTCAGACGCCATCTGGAAAGCGATCTGGTCAGACTCATCGATGTACAGACCATATTCTCCCGGTACAGTATAGTAAGGAACTGGGGCGTAGGTAGCGCCGCTCTTATATTGCTCCAGATACCAGTTGATTGTCTGGATGTGGACAGTGTTGCCTCTCTGGTCAAGATCTGCGAACTGCATGCCAAAGCCCATGTACTGTTCGTCTTCTTCGCTGTCCAGAGTATAGCGGATCTGTTCTACATTGCCGGCGGAATCTGAGATTGCACAGATGCCATTGATGGCGGTGACGTACTCGCCGTCTTGATTATAGAAACGGATATTCAGCGGATTATAATCGATTTCCACACGGTAATTATCTAACTGTGCGGTCAGACCGTTTGCTGATTCTATGATTTCAGGTAGAATCTCATCTGGCAAAAGTGTTCCAAAACCGGTATTCAGGTGGATTCCCTTGTTTTCGCCGAAGATAAATTGTACCTGGAAACCATCGTCAGCTTCCAGAATCAGACCTTCTGCATCTGCCTTGCGCGTCATCTGTGTGTATTCTCTGTCTTCCATGACAGTCACTTCGTAGTCTTCACTGACACTGCTGCCGACGCGGAAATGGTATGTGACGACATCATCTTTATCGAGTGCAGGAAGATTGCATGTATAGATTTCGCGGTCTACTTTGCTTAGATCTACCTGATCTGCCTTGTCGGCGGTGAAACCTGGGATGGCAAACGGAAGGCTGAGCACATCATCGACAAGACTCATTTTCAAGTCGGGCTGTTTTTCACCGTTCAATGTCCATTCCATCGTCACATTGCGGATCATGTATTCTTCGGAGTCTAATTTTGCTGATACGTATATTTCAGTTTCCTCACCGGCGATTGGCGTGGTAGGGTTGCGGACAGCGGTCACAGGATCGACAACCTCGATCGTATACACCTGCTGGATACCATACGGCACATGGGAGAATGTCACTTCCCCGACGTCAACGGATTGGGAAAGTTCTTGAGCGCCCGCAAAGCTGGTCATGCTGAAGGACACGGTGAGCGCCATCAATGCTGAGAATATTCTTTTCTTCATTTTCTTTCTTACCTCCTTAAGAGCGGAGATGATGCAAAAGCGATTGTTTTGCATCATCTCCGGATTTCATAGAAGTTTCATTATACTGCTGCGCTGGTTACGGGGCATAGAGGGTTACTCTAAGACTACCATGGAGTATGGAGCTAATGTCAGAGTACTGCCGTTTAATTCACTGACAGAATCCTGTGAAGAGCGATATAAAACCTTGCGGAAGGAACCATAATTTGGATCTGCGGTCAATTCCTGAGTGATGGTTTCGCCAGAAAGGTTGACAATCACGAGAACGCGCTGATCCTGTGTCATACGGATGTAAGATACGATCTGCTGAGAGTCGATCGGATATTCATCGATATCACCGTTCATCAGTGCAGGAATATTCTTACGTGTCTGAATTAACTCTTTGTAGTGTGCATAGAGAGAATCAGGCTGCTCGATCTGTGCTTCCACGGAAGCTTCTCCTCCTAAGCTGTAGATAACGTCTCCATAATTTGCGATTCCTTCTTTGGCTGTTCCATCCTCATTAAATGGCTCAATGTACCATGGCATACACTCACGGATACTGCTGTCAGGTTTTGCACCGTTTAAGCCGACTTCTTCGCCGTAGTAGAGGAATGGTTTTCCAGGCATTGTCAGAAGCAGAGAAGAAGCAACTCTCACATGATCCTCTGCTTTGTCAGCATCCTCGCGCAGAATCGGCTGTTCATTCTCGTCCAGGAGCAGAGAAGCGGTGTTGATGTCAGCAGCTTCCGGATCAAACTGGTATGTGAAGAGACTCATGATACGGTTCTGGTCATGGTTTGTGCTGAATGGACAGTCAATAAAATGATAATTGGAGACTTCTCCGAACTTATTGTAGAAACTGATCAGATCGCTGACGATATTCAGATCATCGGAATCAGAAAGTTTATTGTCCACGGAAGCAGAGTCTGGGTCGTAAGCGGTCGATTCGTTGGAAACTGCGCTGAAAATCTTGTGGGCAAGATTGAAGTCGAAGGTACTGTCTAAGCCGCCCTCAGAGATGAATGGAGCCATGTTGTCCACATTCTTTTCCCATACTTCTCCGATCAGGTATGCATTTGGATATTCAGAGATAATATCAGCGCGGAAATCTTTCCAGAAGTCCATATTTTGCTCAAAGATGTAATCGCTGTAGATGTTGGAGTAGAAATCACCAAAGATGTGACGCGCTGCATCCAGACGGAATCCATCTACACCCATCTCCAGCCAGAATTTTGCGACATTCTTGATATCCTCTCTCAGAGCTTCGCTCTCGAAGTTCAAATCAGGCATTCCGCCGCTGAAAATACCGATATACTTGTATCCAGGAAGAGCCTCAGACTCTCTCCAGACACCGTTTTCTGGACCGTAAGTTGCATTGTCAAGCAATGGATACTGTTTCTCATATCCTTCAAGGCTTCCATGCTCCTGCTCGTAGGCAACTTCTTCCTCGTGGATTTCTGCCGCGGTCTTTTCTACAAAGTTCGCATCGGACGGAACAAAGGTAAAGTAATCCCAGTAAGGATTTGCACTGCCATCCTCCAGAGTAGGTCCTTTCAGTGCTTCCTGGAACCATACATTGTCAGAACCGCAGTGGTTGACAACCAAATCCATGACCACCTTGATTCCATACTTATGGCAGGTGTCCATCAGACTCTGGAAATCTTCCATTGTTCCGTACTGGCTGTTGACTTCATAATAGTTTCTTGTATTGTATCCGTGGGCACTTCCAGAATCGGTAATTGGCATCAGCCAGATTCCTGTGATCCCCAGATCAGCCAGATAAGGAACCATCTCTTCTACACCTTTAAAATCTCCGATGGAATCGCCATCGGAATCACGGAAAGCACGCACAAAAATCTCATAGAATACGTCTCCAGGCTGCTCGTCGATCACGCCGTCCTTTGCGGTGAAGCGTGCACTTGAACTTTCAGAAGCAAATGCCATAGTGGAGCTTCCTAACAGCATGGAAGAGGCTAATCCGCAGGCGATCAGACTTGTTATAACTTTTCTTTTCATAAAAAAACCTCCTGTAATGTGGGAGCAGTGTAAAAAACAGATCTTCCGATCTTTCGCGCTATTTTCTACACTACTCTGAAATTAAAATTAGATCATAGATCTAAAATGCAATAAATTGATCAATTTATCTCGAAGGAGCTCTATCTCCTCACTTGTCTGTATCTTATCGAATTCTTTGAAAAATGACAATATTTACGCCATTTGTTTTTTTTACCCATAGATGTGCTTTAAACGAAAAAAATGCAAAAAAATAACTAATTTATACAGGAAAATCAAAGAAAAATATGAAAAATATACAAAACATTGCTCGAAAGTGCAAAAAAACAAAACAGATAATCATGAACGCGACCAGCAACTATGATATAATAAGCGCAGACGAGCCGGAACATGCTGCGACGAATGTCTACAGAACACAGACATAGGGGGGAGCATGAAAAAGGCGATTTTTCGGGTATCAATTAAAGGTTTACAGGGAGATGAAGAAGATGAAGAGAGGCAAGAGATGGGTTCCTTTTATTATGATTTGTATAGGGTTTCTAGTATGCGGCTGTTCTGAGAGCGTACATGGTGAGGCAGTGCATGTTCCACGTGTTGCGGGGATTATCTCGACAAAATCAAATTATTGGCAGGAAATGTTGCGTGGCATGGAAGAAGGATGTGAAGAACTTGGATTGTCTTTTTTTGCACTGGATATTTCTCTGCAGGATAAAGATGTCATGACATGGAGTGCGGATGAGGCGTGGAAGATAGCAGTGATGTCTGATGTGGATGCAATTATTGCGGATGGAAATTTGCATGATCTGGAGATTGTTCAGGAAGCGCGCGATAAAGGAATCGCGATTGTTCTGGTAGATTCTGATTCGCAGGCGGATCTGCGCGATGCCTATGTGGGGACGGACAACGTTCAGGCGGGAAGACTGGCTGTGCAGGCACTGAACGATCTCTATGGCATTAATGGTGAGCCGATTGTGGTTCAGTCCAATGCAGATGTGAAAGCAGTGTCGGATCGGTTCACAGGTATCTGTGAAGCTTTGCAGCAGGAGTGCCCAGACATGGAAATCGAATATCCTCAAGTTCCATGGTACGAAGACAGGAGTTTCAATTCTAGTCTGGAAGAGACGATCCTGGCATATCCAAATCTTCAGGCGATTTTTGGTTTGATGGAGCCGGAAGCAAAAGTGTATGCACAGGTTCTGAAACGGTTAAATATGGACCAGGAGATCAAATTGATCACGTTCGATCTTTCAGACGAAATTCTGGGATTTCTGCGGGAGGGTGTCATTGACGCCGTGGTTGTACAGCAGAGTTATGAGATCGGATACCAGAGTGTAAAAATTGTAGATATGCTTTTAAAGGGACAGAAATTAGAGAGGGATACAGTATATATCGATTGCTTTGTCCTGGATCAAAACAATCTGTCGCTGTTTGAGGAAAAGGAGATGCTGGAGAATGAATAAAAAATATACCGTGGGACTTGTTGAAGATGAGATCATTGAGCGCAGGGCGCTTTCATTGATTATATCGAGAAACATATCTGAGTTAGAAGTCATCTTTGAGGCAGGTGACGGAAAAAGCGCTCTGGATCTTGTACATAAAACTTGTCCGGATATTTTGATTGTAGATATCAAAATACCGGAAATTTCAGGATTAGATCTATGCCGCACTCTGCGGGATGAAGGATATATGGGACATATGATCATCAGCACATCGTATTCGCTGTTTAATTATGCATACCAGGCAATTAAACTGAATGTATTTGACTATCTTCTGAAGCCTACGGAGGAAGAACAGATTCTGAATGTCTTGCGGCGATGCATCGATCAGCTCGATCAGAATCAGAGTGCAAAGGAAAAGGAAAAAAAGATGATTGTCCATATGAGTCAGGCAAAATATGACGCGGATCTTCGATTTGTTGACCATATACTGGCAGGAGATCAGCACCTGTTGCCGAGACTGTATGAGATCGGATTTCCCCAGGATGGACAATGGAATGCCGTCTGGATTACCCTCTCTCTCGGAAATTTTCATGACATGGAAGAGAAGGAGAGAGTGGCGCTACATGCCTCTATCTGTGGTGTTTTTCAGGAGGAATTTTTTATTTTTGCGCGCATCTCACAAAATAATATTCTGATTTTCTTGCAGCCTAAAAAGAGATATGAAATATCACATTTCTATGCCATACTGCGCTGCTATATCTGGTCCGTCCGGCAGGTGACAAAGCCTAATCATCCTTGTTATGTAAGTCCTATATGTGGGTCACTGGAGGAGACAAAAGCTGCCAGCTTTTTGATCCCGAGTGATCTGGAGACATTGCAGCTGACAAGCAAAGATTTTATCTCATATATCTTGTTTGACAAGGCGCCTCATGCCTTCTCAAAAGATAAATATACGTTTCATATGTGCCGGATGATCCGGCTGATCCAGGATAAAAAGCTGCGTTATCTCGAAAATATGATATTGACAGAAATAAAAGAATGCGTGGGCAAAGAGCGGGCAAAAGCATGGGAATATATGAGAATTTTTGCAGATGCTCTGACATCGTTTTCGTATACTGCGAATCTTTCCATACTGCAGCAAAATATCACAGAGGAGAGTATGGTGACAGATTGTGTAAAGCTGCGTGATATTGTACATAGATCGCTGGCATCCTGTTATCAGATGCCGCAGGAAACGATAGAAGATTCCATGACAAAAATTCTTCATATTATTCAGACAGAATATGCATCGAATTTATCGCAGGCGGAAGTGGCGCAGCGTGTGGGAATGACACAGACGTATTTCAGCCGCATGTTTAAAAATAAGATAGGAAAAAACTTCGTATCAGTGCTGACGGAAGTCCGGATAAAACATGCAAAAGAATTGATCAGAGAAAATCGTGAGATTACGCTGGAGGAGCTTGCGGCTCTGTGTGGATATACAAGCAAGACATATTTTTGCGCGCTTTTTCGCAAAGAGACAGGGATGACGGTGAGCGAATATCAAAAACGGAGGGAATATGGAGAATAAACGGATTTACACATTACAGGGCAAACTGACACTGCTGATGTTTCTTCTTGTCCTGACACTGCTGACGTTCTTTTTTGGCAATTACTATCTTGCAAACAGAATGAATCAGAGATACAGAGAACTAGTGGATCAACACCAGCTGATCACGCTGTACTCAAAAAGTCTTGTGGAATGCCGTGATGCGCTTATGGTATATTCGAATTCAACAGATGATGGAGATGCGGCGGAGAAATACAGAAAAAGTTCGGAAGCGCTGTCGGATGTCGCGTCGCAGCTTTTTGAGGCGTTCCCTGACCCGTATATTGAGAATCTATCGTATCTTTCAGAGGAACTGATCAATCAGGGGGATTGTGTGATAACAGAGACAGCGAATAAAAATGTAGCTGTGGCAAAGGAGGCATACTCCAGCTTTAAAGAAGATTACAATTTGATAGATAAGTATCTGCTCTATGTCCAACAGTCCATCACAGGAGTCTCGACACAGCGTATCGATGAGATCAGTGCACAGCAGATGAAGAGCTCAAGGATCATGCTGGCAGTGTTTTGCAGCATTGCGATTGTGCTGATGATCTTGGCATATATGAGAATCAGGCGTATCGTCCGTCCGATCCGGCATCTCACGGAGATGGCGCGTCTTGTCATGCAAAATGTGTGGGATCTTCCGCAGGGGGGAGAGCCGGAACGGGATGAGACAGGCGTTTTGCTCACCTCTTTTTATCATATGGTTCAGACAATACGGGAACAGATCGAAAAGCTAAAGGAGCAGCAGAAGATTGAGATGCAGCGCAAGGAGGAAGAAGGCAAGAAGCTGCAGTTGGAATATCGAAATGTTCAGCTTGAGCTGAAAGCACTGCAAAATCAGGTTAATCCACATTTTCTCTTTAATTGCCTCAACATGATTTCGAAGCAGGCATATATTGAAGATGCTCCTCAGACGCAGCACACGACAGAGGCGATCGCACGCTATCTGCGCAGTGTTCTGGATCAGACAAACGAGATTGTAACCATTGAGAAAGAGGTGAAAGGGGTTCAGAATTATCTGGATATTCAATCCATGCGTTTTGGAGATCGTTTTCAATACGAGTTCGAATGCGATCCGAGGTGCAATTCTATGTATGTGCCTTTTATGATTTTACAGCCTCTCGTTGAGAATACGTTCACTCACGGGATTGACTATTGTACCAAAAAAATACATCTGAGCTGTCGAATCGAAAGAAAAGAGGAAAATGTAGTGATTTGCGTGACGGATGACGGACCAGGAATGAGTGAGGAAAAAGTCATGCAGCTGCGCAGGATGGTGCAGGATACCTCGCATGACGGTCAATCTGTGGGAATTGGTCTGATCAATGTGTTCAGGAGAATGCAGCTCTACTTCCATGATCAGGTGGAGATACAGATTGAGAGTACTCCATATGAAAAAACCGAAATCCGCTTTTTGATACCGACGAAAAGCTTTCAAAAATGACGTTGACAAAAGAGGGCAAATAGATTTTGGAAGGGAAATATGATGCGATGTAAACAGAAGAAATTGCGGGAAGCAGGTGGGGAACGGTGGGAAAAAATAAATTTATCTCGATAAAAACGAGATTTTTATATTTTAGTGTTTATCTGACAGCAGGGTTGATATTTTCGTTTTTGACGACACAGATCATGATGCAGTATTTTGTGTCTTGCAGTAATCGAATCCTAAATAATTATGAAGAATTTTCAGAGTATTGGAATGAGTTAGATGAGCTGGATCAGATCTTGTTTGAGTATGCGCAGACGCCTACGAGTGCAGGAAAAAAGGAGAGCAAAGAGCTGTTGATTTCTATTCAGAGAAGAACAGAAATCCTGGACAGCAGGATACCAGATCCCTTTATGCGCGACTTAAAGATTATCACAGAAAAATATGCGGAAAGCTGCGAAAATTTTCTCGAAAAAGAACAAGAAAATGTGGAAAAACTGGTTACAGAGTATCAGATTACAGAGCAGTATAAGAATATCATGAAGAGCCTTTATTCAAATTTCTATGAGGCGCTGGATTCGTATTTAAATGAACAGATGAGATTCCTTGAATCGCTCAGATCGCATGTGAATGTTGTCGTGATCCTGAGTGAATTTGGGATTGTCCTGTATTTTCTGTGGCATGTCAAGCGGCTGGCAAAAAAAATCACTGTCCCGGTGCAGGATCTGACAGATCAGGCAAAAGAAATCATTGCAGGAAATTCAGATATCGAGATGAGATACGTCCAGACAGTCACCGATGAGATAGGTATTTTAAACAATGTGTTTTATCAGATGGTTGAGACGAACAACCGAAATTTTGAACAGATTAAAAAGCAGAGTGATCTTGAAAAAAATCTTGCACAGACAAAGCTGGAATATGTCAATTTACAGGCGAAATTGGATCGTATTCGTCTGAGATTACTCCAGTCCAGGGTGAATCCACATTTTATGTTTAACACGTTAAATATCATCGCAGGGCTTGCAGTGGAGGAGGACGCGGAGAGAACGACAAAGATCACAGTGAAAACGGCAAAATATCTGAGATATTCGCTGGTGAGCCTCGACAAGACAGTGAAACTGAAGCAGGAATTTGACAATATCCGAGACTATATTGATATCCAGAAAGAACGGTTTGGAGAGAGGATTCGGGCACAGCTTGAACTTCCAGGCGAGTGTGAGGAGGCTTTGATCCCGTCCATGATTCTCCAGCCTCTCTGTGAAAACTCGCTGATGCACGGTATGGCAAATTTGATGAGGACGACGACGGTGAGCATCACAGCGAGAACACAGGGGGAGAAGATTGTATTGTGTGTCGAGGATGATGGTCTTGGAATGTCGCAGGAGGTTTTAGAAGAAGTAAAAGAGCGTCTGAGGACAGCGGAGGATTATGATGATACGCAGGGGATCGGAATTGTCAATACGTATCAGCGCCTTCAGATGTTTTTTGAGAAAAAGGTGGAATGTGCAGTGGAAAGTCAGCCTGGAGTCTGGACAGCGGTCACCTTTGAGATGCCATTTTGGAAAGTGAGTGAGAAGAAAGATGAAAGTATTGATTGCAGATGATGAGAGAATTGCGTTAAAGATGATGAAGAAATTGATCGACTGGGAAGGATTGGAACTCACTTGTGCGGGGTGTGCGGAAAATGGAAATGACTTGTTTCAGATGATCCTTGAACAAAAGCCAGACCTGGTGATCACCGATATCATGATGCCGGGATACAATGGGCTGGAGATCATTGCGAAGACGTTGGAGGCAGGGCTGGAACCACATTTTCTGATTACAAGTGCATACGCCAATTTTGAATATGCGCGCACGGCGATGCGGCTTGGTGTGGGGGACTTTTTGGAGAAGCCGGTGGAGAAGGAAGAGCTAAATGAGGCACTTTCGAGGATTCTCGGAAAGATGGAAAGTTCGTCGGGAGAAAATTCTTCGATCTCCTGTATCATTCGGACTGCAAAGAAATATATTAACGAACATTATGATCAAAAGATCTCACTGGAGGATGTGGCGAACCATGCCTACATTAGTCCGAATTATCTATCCAGCCTGTTCAAAAAAGAAGTGGGAGTCAATTTTATCGAGTATGTGACGGAGATCCGCATGCGCGAGGCGAAAAAGTTGCTGGATGATATACAGTATTCTGTCGTGGATGTCGCAAAAATGGTCGGGTATCGGGATGTAGGACATTTTTCAGGTGTGTTTTTAAAAAGATATGGAGTCTCACCGACGGCATATCGAAAGAAATAGTGGAAGCAGCAGGGGCAAAGTGTGAGGTGAGGAATGGATGAGACAAAAAAAGTGGAAGATGATGATTCTCGGTCTGGTGATATGTGTGCTGACAGGATGCGGTCAGGTACAACAGGAGGAGAGTATGCGCTGTATTACTTTTTATAGAAGCATTAAAGGTGTCAACAGCGTGATTTTGTCAGTTGCGAAAAATATAGAAAAACAGTTAAAAAAGCAGGATCAGATCTGGATCAGTACTTATGAGCTCCCAGATGAATCTTATCTCTCACTGGATTACAAGGTAGATATGGCAATCTTGCTTGAGATGGATGCTGTCATCTTAAATGGAACGAAATCGGACGGAGATCAGGAGGCATATCAAAAACTAAAAGATGCAGGGATCCCATTCATTTTAGTGGACGGTGATAACGAGGAGAGCGGCAGATATGCGTATATAGGAACCGACAATGTTCAGGCGGGCTGTGAAGCGGCAAAAGCGGCAGCGGAACAATTTGAGAAATGTACAGTGGGAATTCTCTCAGCACCTGTCCAGGAAGGAAATAGGACATCGCGCAGCCGTGACCAGAGAAGGGAAGGATTCTTAAAGGAGTCGGAGGAACAGGACAATATTTCAGTGGTTGGAGAGTGCGTATGTCCAAATCAATTATTGGAAGCGATCCCCGTCATGCGGGAGTTTTTGGATGAATATCCGGAGATGAATGTCCTGTTTTGTCTGGATTCTGCATCCGGAATTGCTGCGGCTAAAGTAATCGAGGAGCGAGGGATACAGGAAGAAATGTATGTGATCTGTTTTGATTTGCCGGTTCAGGTCGAGGAGGAGATTCAGAATGGAGGCATCGATGTGACTCTGCTCCAGGATACAGAAAAGACAGCGGAGGCGTGTATTCAGGTGCTCAAGGAACTCAAAGAAGGTGAAAATTTAAACGAAGGTCAGAAAATTTCGGTTGAATGTAGAATGATAACAAAGGAAGATTTAGAACAACCGGAATGATTTGGATACAAAGATAAGAGAGTATGTCGGGAGTTTTTCTGCAAAAAGAGCAAGAAATCGGAAGCGTGGCAAAAAAGTGTCCTTATGATTGTATTATATTTCTGCTAAAATGATCTTATCTTAATAAGATTATCGATAATTCTTTAGGAAAACGGAGCGAAAACTATTTTTTTAATAGTAAAGGGGGAAGAAGTATGAACAAAAAGAAGGCGATGAATTTCCTTGCATTGAGTGCTATGGCAGTGTTTTTACCGACAGTGGCAGTGCAGGCAGAAGTGGCAACAGTAGAAGGGGCAAGCTTTAGTCAGGTTACAGATGTTGATGGCATCGAGGGAAGTTGTTTCTATCTGTATGTACCGTCACATATGGAATCACCATTCCCGATGATCACACCAGTGATTTATGTTTATGGCGATCAGCCGTATGAGAGCGAAGAGGCAGCATGGGATGCTTTGACAGCAGCAGGTCTGGACGTGATTGCTGAGGAAGAACAAGGCGCTATCATCATGGTAAACCCAGTAGGAGATGAGTGGGGCGAGGAGGACATTGATGTATATGAAGCGATCATGTCTTATATCTCCTATGTGGACGGAACAGTGCCGCTGACCTATCACAGCTTACAATATGCAATCGGAGAAGGCTCAGGAGCTACCTTTATCAACAATTATCTGACCGAGAACTGCCAGCGTCTCGCAGCAGTTATGACATTTGGCGGTGAGATCGGAACACCATATCCTCTGTATGCACTTCCGGCTTACATCGTTTCAGGCAGCCAGGAGGCAGTTGACTATTATATCAACGCAAACGATGGAACTGTTGTACTTCCGACATCTGGTCGTGTAGATCAAGTGGCTGAGAAGATCAAAGGTGAGTGGGTAACCGAAGATACAGAAGAGAAGACAACCTATACGCTTTCTTCAAACGATGTGAAGAAAGTGATCGTAAGCAAGGCAGAGTCCGAGACGTTGGATGCTGACTTGATTGCAGATTGCTGGAGCAGCTTGTTCCGATACACAACACGCGCATGCCTGACATCGAACTTCTGGCAGATGTCAAGTGATCAGAATCCAGACGAATTTACACTTCTCAAGCGCCCGAATTATGAGGAAGCTGGCATGGAAGTAGTCCGTGTAGACGGAATCGGCAATGGAATCTGGGAAGATGACGAGAAGAATTACTGGTATGAATTTGTTCCGGCAGCAGTTCAGGAAGCAATGGAGAGCGGATCCGACGAGACATTCCCTCTGTTGATGTGTTTCCACGGCGGCGGAGATCACCCGATCTATGAAGCAGAATCCGTTGGCTGGGCTCAGCTGTGTATCGACAATGACATTATTATGGTTTCTCCGAACGGAGGCGGCGCAGAGCAGTTTAATGCACTGATGGATTATATGATCGACAAATATCCAGTAGATACTTCCCGTATCTATGCAGCAGGCTTCTCAGGCGGAGCACGCAGCACATTGGCACTGTCAAATGCTTATCCAGAGCGTCTCGCAGCAGTAGCTCCTCAGAGCTGTGTAGCTGGACCGTTCTATACAGATTTGATGGCAAATATTGGCAACTATGACTATGATCTTGACCTTCCAATCTGCGTTGTTGGTCAGGGACTTGAGACAGAGTCTACAAACCACAATGGAGAATATGTATGGTATGATGCAATCCAGATCATCTGTGACATCGATGAGATTCCACAGTATGAAGGAGAACTCGACTATACACAGAACCCATATTGGGGCTTTGAAGTGGCAGGCGAAGTGCGTCACAGTGTACAGTATGGATTTGCAATCTGGCAGGGATTCAAATATGACGAGAATGGTATCCCAATGTTAGGTTTGATGCATACAGAAGCAACAACACATACTCATTATCCAGGATATGCTCCACTGATCTGGAACTGGATGAAGCAGTTTACTCGTGATACAGAGACTCTGGAAGTTGTCTACACACCAGCTGAATAATACAGAGCATGTGAAAAATTGGATGATAGAATGAAATAAGGAAATCCATGAAGCCGAAGTCAGGTAAAACTGACTTCGGCAATTGCGCGTTAAAAAAGAAGGGGGAGGACAATGAAGCTCACACGGATTTTGACTTTGGTGTTTGGAATTTCCATGATAGCTGCTGCGGTTTTATGTGCAGATTTGTACATACAGTATTCCGGGGTGGCGCAGGAAGAGGAGGATGGCAAGAGATACGTGTATTTGTCACCAAATAAAGAAGAGAATTTCTGGTGTGAGATTGCACGGGGAATCAAAAATGCTGACAAAGATTACGGATCGGACACCCTGCTCGTTCAATACGTTCGCGAAGCAAACATAGCTCAATACTTTGAAGATGTCCTTCTCACCGATGTGGATGGGATTATCATGAGAGGAACAGAGTATGCGAATGAGGAGATTCAGAAAGCGGTGGATGAGGAAGTCCCTGTGATTTTTGTAAACAGTGACATAAAGGCAAGCGGGAGAACATGTTATATAGGAATCGACAATTATAAAGCGGGTGTACATACGGCTGAAGTGTTGGCGGAAAAGTCAGGGGAAAGCGGGCACGTCATGGTGATTATCCGGTCGTTTACCTCTCAAAATCAGACGGAACGCCTGCAGGGTCTCGAGGATGGTATAGAAAACTATCCCGGATTGGAGATTGTCGACGTGCTTGAAGATAAAGGCAGTCTGATGGAGCTGAAAGAGAAATTGCTTTTCAGCATCCAGAGCCATCCAGAAATTGATGCGATTGTGAGCATGGAGGGGGTTGCCTCGGAAAATATCGGAGATTTGCTGGCCCATGAGATAGAAGGAGAGAAACGACCGATGATTATTGCATTTGATCTGACAGAGGAGACGGCGGAGTATATCAGAAATGATCATTATGATGCGGTGATCATGCAAAATTCCTATGCGATTGGATATACAGCAGTCCAAAAGTTAAATGAATACTATGAATCGGATCGGCAGATAGAGGATGAGATTTCGGTTGATACGGTGTGTATCACCAAGGAGAACATTGAGGAGTATTGGCAGGCATATGATCAGGAAGTTTTGGAATGGAATTCGTACTGACAGAAAAAAGAAAACGCAGACGATCGACACGAAGCTAAAGAGATATTCCTATTATCTCTGCATTGTCGTGGCACTGATGGGGATTCTGATGTTTATGATAATCTTTGTCTATATGGGGATCTACAATCGGATGATCGGCAGTGTCTATTGGCTGGAGGAAGTTCAGGAGGAGACAAAAAATCTTCAGGCGGCAACAGTAAAATATGTGTCTCTTGGCGAGGAAGAGGTAGGAGAGAAATTTACCGATCTGTACGGGGAGATTAGGGCGAACATTGGGAAACTGGGGGAGATGAATATCGAGGGGAATTTTCGGCGCAACCTCACAGATCTGGAACATCTGGTAGATCGGTATGAAGAAATTCAGACAAAGATTATTCAAAAAAACAGTCTGGATCAGGAAAAGGAACGCACCCAGGAAATTTTGGAAGAGTCACTGGAAGATTATGAGACGATGGAAAGTATCTATTTTGCAATGCTGAACAGAGAGAATTTTCTGAATAAAGATTTATCTGCATATATCAATCGTGAAAACCGAAATATGAGAAGGAAATTTATACCGTTTTTCTGGACAGTTTTGATTGCCTTTGTGACAGGTTTTCTTCTGCTTTGGCTGAATACAAGACGGCTGGCGCGGGAAATCTCGCGGCCGATCAAAAAGCTGACTCGGAGAGCACAAAAGATTGCAGAGGGGGATTTGGATGGCATTATGCCAGAAGAGCAGGAAGCACTGGAATGTCAGGTGGTTGAGACGGAGGTGCTTGCCGATGCATTTCAGATCATGCTGCACAGGATCCAGGATCAGGTTGTGGAGTTAAAGGAAAGCATGGCTGTGCGCGAACAGCTTAAGGAGCAGGAAATGGAAAACCTTCGGATTATCAATCTTTTGACGACCAGCGAGCTTCAGTGTCTTCAGATGCAGATGAATCCTCATTTTTTGTTTAATACTCTGAATATGATCCAGCAGACTATCTATCTGGACAAAAAGGAAAAAACATCATTTTTGCTGAAGGAGACAGCAGCATTTCTGCGCTATAGTCTAGACTATGTGGGAAAAAATGTCCCTCTGTGCGTGGAGCTGGAGGCATTGGGAAATTATATCAGCCTCCAGGAGGAGAGGTTGGGGGAGAGAATTTTGTTTGACTTTGAACTGGATGAGTCCATCAACCAGATGAGAGTGCCCAGTTTGATTTTGCAGCCGTTAGTCGAGAACAGTCTGATTCACGGAGTGGGTGATAAGAGAAAAAATGCACTGATTCACATCAGCACAAACTATCTGGAGGAAGAGCAGTGTGGCTGCATTTCCATTGCGGACAATGGTCATGGCATCTGCCCGGAAAAGTTGAGCGAAATTCGAGAACAACTGAAAAAAAAGGAACTGGTTGTCGACAAGAGTATTGGTCTGACGAATGTATATAAACGTCTGGAGCTCTTTACGGAGGGGAAAGCGACGATGACGATTGAGAGTGAACCGGAAAAAGGAACGACAGTGACATTGAAAATTCACTATAGCCGGGAAAAGTGACAGGAGGGGAAAATGGCGGCAGTAAAAGTATTGATTTCGGACGATGAAGTATGGGATATTGAGGCGCTTGAGACGATGATTCACAGGTGCTTCCCGAATGTTTTGGTGCTTCCAAGTGTGTACGATGGGATTGCGATGGTGGAGACCGTGGAGAGGGAAAAACCGGATATTGTGATTGTGGACATCAATATGCCTGGCATGGACGGGCTGGAGGCGCTGGAGCTTCTCCGCTCAAAAAATATCAGGATGGAAATTATTATACATACAGCGTATAGCAGATTTGATTATATTCGCAAGGCGATGAAGATGGGTGCCTGCGATTTTTTAGTAAAACCGGTCTTTGAGGAGAACTTTGTGGAGACATTTTCACGCGTGTTGAATGGTGTGGAAGAAAAAAAGAAGCTGCACGGCAGACAGCTGGGTCTTGGGACGGAGGCGGTCAGTGCGGTTCTGGAAAATAATGTGATGATGTCACTTCTGCTTCATAAGCCGGATGAGGAAGGATGGAGACTGTTATATGAGAATCGGGAAGGGTGCGGGGTGATTGCTGCGTTTCAGATTTCCAGATGTAAGGAACAAGATGCGGTGTATGTGGCGCTGATCAGTGAGATTCGCAGACACTGTGCCTGCCTGTCCATTCTTCACCAGACAACCTGCTATTGTTATCTGATTTTGGATAGTCAGACAGGAGGAGAGTGGGCAAAAGAATGGATCAGCCATTGGCTGCCAGAGACGATACATTCTCTGGGAAAAAAGTATGAGGTCGAGATGCGCGCGGGCATCAGTGAATTTCGGAATCACTTTTCACAGATGGCAGGTGCGGTCGAGGAAGCAGATATTGCCTTGCAGAATGAGACAGACAAGGAGATTTCTTTTTATAAAGGCAAGAAACCAAAGCTTGCCGAAAATATTTTTTTCTGTCGTGCAAAGGAAATGTCACATTTGATCCAGGAGGGAAAAACAGACGAGGCACTGAGGGAGATCAGGAAATTGCTCTGTGAGCATGGAAAAGATATAGAAGTGGAATTTGCCACATGTTTTTATGCGGAGGAACTTTTGACCAACATGGCATTGCTACTTGACATGGACAAACGGAGAACAGGCATGAAGTGGACGCTGCAAGAGCGAGTGAAACATATGATTCAGGAGAATGTATGGCATGGCTACAAAGAAGACGGGGAATTTTCTGGAATAAGTGCGCAATCATCGATCTTTCAAAAGGTGTTTCTGGCTTACATGGAGAAGGAATTGCTAGAGCTTTTGGAGGATCTGGAACGTCCCGTCCGCAAGGATAATCTTTATATTGAAAAATCGCTTCTCTACCTGGAACAAAACTACATGCAGGACGACCTCTCACTGGGACAGACAGCGGAGGCGATTGGGATCACGCAATTTTACTTGAGTCGTCTCTTTAAGCAGGAGAGAAACCAGACATTTCTGGAAATTTTGACAGATATCCGGATTTCCAGAGCGATGCGTCTGCTGATGGATCCATCCATAACAGTGCAGAAGGTCAGTACTATGGTGGGGTACAATGTAAAGTATTTTTATCAGGCTTTCAAAAGCGGGACAGGGATCTCAATCAAAGAATTCCGGGAAGGATTGTTTGGAGGAACTTTGCCAAATTCGATTTGATTTTATCGAGTCTGACAGGAAGCAAAGCAGATTGAAGATCTTAGTGTTAGATTGAACTTTATCGTAGCTTTTTTTGCTAAAATGGAATATAATAAAGATCAATACATAAATATAAAAGGTATGTATTGGTACTTCCGAAAATCGAGCTAAATAAAAAATTAGGCGGGAGGGGCGAATTTTGGGAAGAAAGAAAATAATAAGGGAAAATTTTTGGAAAATTAACAATTTACCATAGATTTTTGACAAAAAACTTAATATGATAAAGAAGAATCAGTGACGTATTTTTTTGATGCGGCTGGAAAAATAAGAAGAGAAAGGAAGGAAAGGCATGAAGACATTCGGTATTATGTTCGAGCAGGCACAAGATATTGTGAAATTTGTAGATGCAATCAATCGGTTCGACTGCCCGATTGCTCTGAAGAGCGATGACTGTCTTGTGGATGCAAAATCGATTATCAGCGCATTTGCTATGTGTACAAGTCCCAATATTGAGATGCAGATCCACGCAGAAGACTGCGAAGAGATCATTAACAGTGTAAAGCCGTTCATAAAAATTCATGAAGAGTGAGAGAAGAAAAAAGACAGGGCTGCCTTGACGGTGTACAAAAAAGATGTCAGGGCAGTTTTTTGTTTGATGGAAGGATAAAAGTAAAAAATGGAGAATAAGAGAGAAAAAAAACGTATCCGTGATTATGGAATTGCGATCGGATCACTGCCGACAGGAAAATGGAATAAAATCTCAGATGTCCCGGGAGTCACGGTGGGACATTGTACGATCGAGAGCGAGACACACCAGACAGGGGTCACAGTGGTAATGCCAGAGAAAAAAAATCCGTATCTTTATAAGCTTCCAGCGGCATCGTTTGTGCTGAATGGATTTGGAAAGACGCAGGGCTTAGTCCAGATCGATGAGCTTGGAAGTCTTGAGACGCCGATTGCCCTGACCAATACACTGAATGTCGGTCTGGTTCACGATGCGATGGTGGAATATATGTTGGGAGAGTGCAAGAGAGATGGAGTGCCACTGTATTCGATCAACCCAGTTGTATGCGAGTGTAATGACTCTTCTCTGAATAAAATCGAGGAGCGTGCTGTCAGAAAAGAGCATGTGTTTCGCGCAATTGAGGAGGCGTGTGAAGATTTTGAAGAGGGAAGTGTAGGGGCAGGACGAGGGACGAGCTGTTATGGTCTGAAAGGAGGAATCGGTTCTTCTTCAAGACAGGTGGAGCTGGACGGAAAGACATATACCGTCGGTGTCCTGGTTCAAAGTAATCATGGCAAGACAGCTAATATGATGATTCAGGGGCGTATGCTAGGAAAAGAAATCCTGGAAAGTCCGATAGAACCGTCAGTGACAGACCGCGGTTCTATCATCATGATCATAGCGACGGATCTCCCGGTGAGTGACAGACAACTTCGCAGAATGATTAAGCGTGCCAGTGTCGGACTGATCCGCACGGGATCTTTTTTGGGACACGGAAGCGGGGACATCATGGTAGGATTCTCTACGGCATACACCTTGGCCACGAAGGCAGATCCTGCGGTACAGCCGATATCGATTCTGAACGAAAATGTAATAGAGATATGCTTTGACGCAGTTGCGCAGGCAACAGAGGAAGCAATCTTGAATTCGATGATCTGTGCAGATCCAGTAAAAGGGTATCGGGGCGAGAAGCGGTCACTGAGCGAGTGGATGAAGCAACAAAGCTAGTGTGGCTGCGAACAAACTGATACACAGACAGATTTGATGCTTACTCGGCGACGTGCTCCAGACCCTGATTTAGAATGGTGATGACATGTTCGTCGGCGAGAGAATAGAAGATGGTCTTTCCTTCGCGGCGGAATTTGACCAGATGACTCTGTTTTAAGACTCTGAGCTGATGAGAGATCGCACTCTGAGTGGTGGAGAGGAGATTGGCGAGATCTCCGACACACATTTCACTTTCCAGCAGTGCCATCAGGATTTTGATCCGTGTGGAGTCGCCAAAAATTTTAAATAATTCGGCAAGGTCAAACAATTCTTCCTCTGAGGGAAGCTTGTTGATGATGGTTTCGACCAGTTTTTCATCGGCATGGAGATAAGAGGACGGGACAGATGATTTTTGAGTTTCTTCAGACATTTAATTACCTCACTTTGATTTGTACTGGGAATAAGCAGCGCACAGCATATTGCGGAGACTTGCCTATTACGGTTGGGTGTTGTTCTTTGCATTTTAAAATTCATTATATCACAGATAAGATGTAAATGCAAAATATCGTACGCAACCGCAGTGTTGAAAGGTAAATTTGACTTATAGCCTGCCAAAATTATGATAATACATTTTTGCACAATTCTCTCTGCTTTTTGACGAGTTATCCACATCGCCTGCTTGCAGAAATCCCTATGACAAAAATTTTGTT